>CAYGPY010000144.1:0-7281 GCA_964351765.1 uncultured Vampirovibrionales bacterium | reverse complement strand
ACATATGTTTATTAATAATTTTAAGGGCTTTTTAGCAATGGCAACTCAACCGGTTCAGTCTGCTCCGTCAGGCATTTTTAAAACCTTTCGTACCGATGCATGGTGGGTTGAGCCTGTCTTTACCGTTGTGGCGCTGGGTTTGTTCTCGGTGTATGCCTTTTGGGCGGCCACACAAAACGCGCATTATGAGTGGGGGCCTTACCTCTCGCCGTTTTATTCACCTAACTTAAAACATATGTTTCCTGAAATGTTTAGCTGGATGAAATTCTCTCCTGCGTTTTTAATCTTATGGGCACCATTAGGGTTTCGTGGCACATGCTACTTCTACCGTCGTGCTTACTACCGGTCTTTCTTTTTATCACCCCCTGCGTGTGCCGTACAAGCGGGTGAGCCAACCCCGCGCAAGTACACCGGTGAAACCATGTTGCCGTTTCTGTTGCTTAACTTTCACCGTTACTTCTTGTATCTGGCCATTGGCTTAACCTTGTTTCATTGGGTTCACGTAATCCAAGCGTTCTTCTTTGAAGAAGGATTTGGTATGGGTATGGGGACCTTGGTTATTATCTTGGATGCGTTGCTATTAACGCTCTATGTGTTCTCGTGCCACTCATGGCGTCACCTTATTGCGGGCCACTTGGATCGCTTTAGTGCTAACTTGGGTAACGCGTTGCGCCATCATGCGTGGGAGCGTCAAAGCAAGCTGAACGAGCATCACATGTTTTTTGCTTGGGCCAGCTTGTTTACCGTTGGCTTGGCCGACCTTTACGTTCGCTTGGTTTCGATGGGTATTATTACTGATATTCGTTTCTTCACCATTCAAATTAACATTCCGTTCTTGCCAGGCTTAGGATCCTAATAAAAAACGAGGGTCATTCTGTGGGTCAAACTGCTTTATTGAGCGGCAAACGGCACAAATGGGATAGTGAGGGTTATCAAAAATAGGCGTATTCGTTTGAGTTTGCTATAATTAAGCTCAATGAAACAAAGGCAATAAATTTGCCTACTCTGTGGGTATCACGTTTGACGAATATCGAATCAAAACAATATCTTCAACCCTCGCCATACTTGGGTATGACGCGACGGGAAAAGTACGCTGCTCGCTTGCAACGTATGACAGAGACGTCACAACAGACTATTCGTGATGTGTTTGGACTGACTCGTCCTCATCATCCGGCTCCTGACGAATCAAAGATTCATCACGGTCACCATCTTCGTAAAGCTTCTTTGCATCAAGAGAACGAACCCGATATTGATTTCTGGATGGAGTTTAACCGCAATATGCGTGTAGCACGTAACCGTGCTCGCAAGGCTGGTAAGGCTGGCATTGTTGAAAAACTCAGTGACCGTTTGGACGATTTCCATGTGGCACTAGAAGCTTTTGTTAAAGGTATCTCGATGGACGAGGCAGCGGTGGACTATTTTGCGCGTAAGGCTGAGCGTGATGAAGCCCGAATGCATGCCAAAGAAGAAGAGGCATTACGAGACTATCCGCCTGCTGAAAAAACCACCAGAAAACAGCCTTCCTCAGAAGGTTAACAACCGTTTACAAGAATTTGAGCCATGCTACCTAATATTGGTATGATAGGCATTATGATTTAATGATTTCTGGGATACATTTTTTTGTTTTTAGATTGAAGGACGTTTCGTTTAATGGCCATTAACCCTGCAATGCTTGGCATGCCGATGCCACAAGCAAGCCCGTTTCAAAATACCCAACAAGCTCAATCTCTTATGTTGCAACCCACGCCATCCGTGCCGCCGGTGCATCCGTTGATTGATGATTTGGGCTTGGATGAACACACGGCCAGTGAGTACAATCAAATTTTACCCAACAAGGTAAATGCCAATACTCGCTACTTACCTAAAGAAGTACGCTGGCCAACCATTCACCCAACGGCCACCGTGCGTCGCAGTAAGGTGCGTGGTGATGTTCGTATTGGTGCTTACACCCATATTGTAAACGCACGTTTGCGAGCTGATGAAGGTACGCCGTTTCACGTTGGGGATTATTCTAATGTGCAAAGTAATGTGGTGTTGCACGGCCATAGTACCCAGCTAGACGGCCAGCCACGACTAGAAAACTTAGTGTTT
Source organism: uncultured Vampirovibrionales bacterium (assembly GCA_964351765.1). Classification (GTDB taxonomy): domain Bacteria; phylum Cyanobacteriota; class Vampirovibrionia; order Vampirovibrionales; family Vampirovibrionaceae; genus CAYGPY01. Next base: position 5,190 of record CAYGPY010000144.1, on the reverse strand, counting down.
GTGCCTAGCAAAGGTTATTTCTCTATCTATATCGGTAACAAGGTGTCACTGGCTCATGGGGCTACCGTTCATGGCCCAGCTTTTATTGGTGATAACAGCTTTGTAAGTTTTAACGCCACTGTGGATCACGCTAATGTAGGGCGCGATGTTGAAATTGGGGCACACGCCTATATTTCAAACGTGACGATCCCTGATGGGGTTGGTATTGCTGCGGGTGCCATTATTACCAAGCAAGAGGATGTTGCCAAATTTATTGTGCCTCGCAAAGGGACCAATGACGGTGTAAGCCAAATTAACACTGAAATGGCGCTCACCTATTTTTCGCCACGTTTCTCTTAGATAGAGCGATGTAGAGGGAACGTTCTTTTGTTAGAGCCTCTAATAATTGTTTAAATAATTAAAAATATGATATGATGGTTTTCTGCAATTCTAGGATAGAAGAGACTGTTCTATTTTTGAATGGGTTTTTATAAACGAGCATCGACACTATGGAAACGATTTGGGAAGATCGTGTGCCGATCGCATTTATAGAATAATAATTGTGATATTACTTTGTTTGAGCCGCTTTGGCGGAAAGCTTGGGGAGAGAGATTGAATGCGTAACGTATTTTGGGCACCCTCGGTGCCGGTCAGTTATCAACCACAGACGAATGTGAATTTGAAAAAAGGGAAACTGCTTCAGTTTGCTTCAACCCTGCCGCCGGTTTCGCCGTTTGGAGACGCCAACGCGCCTCAAGTTCGTGAGGGTGCTAAAGTCCGCTTGTGGAAACAAGATCCTTCTGTAACGGCCATTGGTATTCGTACTTCTTACATTCACACACCCATCAAGCCGGGCCCTGAAGACGATCTGATTACCATTGCCGGTATGCCCAAGGTGTTACCCGATAAAGACGGCAACTACTTGGTGGATGAAAAGAAGAACATGAAAGCCTTTGATTCGGTGCACACCTTTACCGTTGTTCGCCAAGTGGTAACCATGATTGAACGCGCTTTACAGCGTAATCAAATTAACAAGCCGTTTGAATGGCAATGGGGCAAACAATCACTTAAGGTGCATCCGCACGCGGGTGAAACACCTAACGCTTACTATAGCCGACGTGATAAAGAGCTCAAATTTTTCTATTTTGAATCCAAGTCGCCCAAGGTAAAAGGGAAGGTGTATACCAACCGAAGTTTTGACATTGTGAGTCACGAGACAGGACACGCGGTTCTTGATGCTTTGAAGCCGGGTTTCTTATCCAGCTGGCACCCACAAACCGGTGGGCTTCACGAGTCTTTTGGTGATCTAACCGCTATCTTTACGATGCTCGCGCAACTTGATCAGTGTGAGGCCATCGTGGCAGAATCCAAGGCCAACCTGCACGATCAGTCTTTCTTTACCAAAATGGCTGAAGAATTTGGTGCGGCTCTGGGTCGGGATATGGGACTTCGTAATGCTAATAACAATTTAAAAATGAGCGATGTTTCAACGCAAGTTCACGAAATTTCGCAGGTGTTTACGGGTGCTGTGTATAGTATCTTGGCCGATGTGTTTCATGACAAGCTTGATATGAGTAAAGAAGACCCCGCGATGACACTCTTTAAGAGTGGTGAGCATGTACTAGGCTTGTTGATGAAGGCGTTAGTTCAAGTGCCTGAGAAAAATGCGACCTATAAAGATGTGGCCACAAAGATGATGGAACTCGAAGACAATCCTGTTCTGCGTGGGTATATGAATAAGCGCTTTACCGAACGCGAGATTCTGGGAGCCACGGTTCAAGTGGTAAAACCGGGCAAGGTGAATTATGATCAGTGCTGTGGCACAATGAAGTTACCAGAGCATCAAGCCATGATTCAGCAAGCCATGAGCCAAGCTAAGCTAGAGTGGCAGGCCGACGGACGCTTATAGATTCGCGTTTATAAGACCTGATTTACTATCTTTTAATCATGTTAATCAAGCCGCATTGTTCTTTGAGAACGATGTGGCTTGATTGTTTTGTATTTGCCATGTTTACGCTAAAATAGGGGAACTTCATTGTAGTAAATTAAAATTTAAAGCGTTTAAAAAAGGGGTTTAGTATGCAATTTCTACAGCAATTACAGCAAGCATTTCAGCCAAAATTTTCGGCACATAAAGCCACTGTGAATGATCGTAAAGCCTTGCGTGATGCGTTTGCCAATAAAAAAGTGATGCTGTTTGACGTGGATACGCAACGCGATTTTTTCAATTACTCTGCCGAACGTAAGGGCTTGCCTGTTGAAGATGCCAACGGTATTATTCCTGTGTTAAAGCGCCTTACTGAAATTGGCGAAAAACTAAAAATGCTTATGCTGGCCACCATGGATACGCACACGCCTGAGGATATTGAGTTTGAAACCTATGAAGCCATCTCTGATGAGCACTGTGTACGTGGTACCCAGGGTTGGGAAAAGCTTCCTGAAACCATCCCTTCAGGGGGTCAAACTCTGATTGATTCTGAACTGTGGGATTTGGCTAAAAACGACAATGATTTGGTGACCGAGCTTCCTAAAAAACCGGAAGTACTTGAAGGGATTGCGGAAAACCGTCAGTTTGTTTTGGTTAAAAACACCAACGATTTTGCTGAGTTCCGTTTTCCCATGAAGGACTGGCCTAATCCGTATTTAGAAAATGCGAAGGCGAAGAAATTCATGGGTATGGTAAAAGAGATGGGCTATAAAACAGCGGTGTTATATGGTGTGGCCACTGATATTTGTGTGAAAAAAGCAGCGGATTCACTCAAGGCATTGGGCATTAAGCCTTATGTGATTGAAGATGGTATCAAGGGCGTGTTTAGTGACGACTTGAATGACGCTACCAACGCAGATCCTGACGCTAACCAGCAAAGCAATGCTGAGGCCTTTGATGATGTGCCCACCTTAACACTCGCCGAGCTAGAGAACTTGATTGGTGCGCCGCTTCGGATGTAATTTGACTGGTGACTTAGTCTGATTGAACCATACAACATCAATGTTTAAGTTATTCTTAAGCCTTGTATTTACTGTGTTTTTCCATAGATATTGTGTTGAGAATGAACTAAACTTGTTGATAGGTTAAGTAAGTTTAATTACCTAGCCTATCAACGAGAACCGGATCAACACGCTGTTAGCCTAACCTATTGGCGCGCTTTCTCTGGCTTTCCTGTTACCGGCTTTTTAAATAAAGCACTTTATAAGGAGACCTAAATTATGGCTATGAATGTTGAATTGTTACGTGATACCTTTAACCGTGTTCTAAAAGAGAATGGTGGTAAAACCGCGTTTGGTATGCGTTTTTACGAGCGTCTGTTTGAAAAATACCCACAGGTAAAACCACTTTTTACCACACCACCCGAAGACCAACACAAAAAATTAGTTGCCTCACTAGGGGTTATTGTCACGGCGGTAACCAACACCGATAAATTGTTGCCTTACCTCCATGCAATGGGTGTTCGTCACTTGGCGTACAAAACAGAAAACGGACACTACGCCGCGGTGGGTGAAAACCTCTTGGCAGTGATGGGTGAGCACTTGTCTGTTGAAGGCGAGTGGACGGATGAGATGCAAGAAAGCTGGGGCGAAGCGGTGAACACCGTTGCTGAGATTATGATCAAGGCTGCGGATCATCCTGAGGAGTTTGAAGCTGAATTGAAGGCCGCAGGCTACAAAGCTGATGGCTTTAAGCACGACAGCGACGAGCCTTGGGTTCTGGAAGAAGTGACACTGGCTCGCTAAGGTGTTGAGCCAAGTTTAATTTCTATAACATAAATAACGAAGACACGCTTGGGTTCATTGGAACCTGAGCGTGTTTTTTGTGTCATTGTTGCTATGTGTTTTTCTGAGGAAGAGGCAATAATGAGTAGATAAATTTAAAGCGTAATGAAGGAACCAATCATGACCGAGTCTTGCCCAACACCTGAAAATCAGAGTGATTCCAAATCAGAGTCAAACTGTCCTATACGAAAAATGTTGAGCGGGATGGCCTGTTACCTGACACCGTATCGAGATATACAGCTTGTGGTACTTGGTTTTTGTATTTTAATTGGTTTGGTATTAGCCGGTTGGATTGGCTCATATACGGTGATGTCGATGCAAAAATATCCACAGCAAGTGGTTAGCGTAACGGGCGCGGCAACCAAAGAGATCGTGTCGGACTTTGCACAATGGGATGGCTTCTTTGCCCGTCAATCTTCCTCGCTCGAAGCCGCTTATGCTGCGCTTGAAAATGATCGAAAGCGTGTTGAAACGATGTTGTCAAAACTGGGTGTAAAGCAAGATGCCATGACGTTTTCACAAGTGAACACCACGACCAAGTTTCATCAAAATTCACGTGGTTATAACTCCAATGAAATTAGTGGTTATGAGTTACGCCAGACCGTGACGGTATCCTCGGACGATGTGGAACTCATCGACCGAGTGTCGCGTGAGAGCAGCGAGCTAATTTCTCAAGGCGTGTACTTATCTTCAGGTGAACCTCAATATTTTTATACCAAACTGGATGATCTAAAAGTAGAAATGCTGGGCCTCGCGACTGAAAATGCCTTTGATCGCGCTGACGCAATGGCCAAAGCCACCCAGCAAAACACTGGTCAACTGCGCAGTGCTAATATGGGTGTCTTTCAAATCACCGATAAAAATTCTACTGACGTGAGTGATTATGGCATCAACGACACCAGCGCCAAAGACAAAAAAGTAACCGCCGTGGTGAACGCCCGCTTTGAGTTACGTTAGATCTTAAAATTCTTTTTGTTTATATAGATCTACGGATGTGACATCACTATATTTCTTTGATAAACTATTTTTGTAGTTATTAAAGGGTGTATACATTATGATCTCGTCTGTTGTTTCAACAGTGGTGTCCCCATTAATGCAAACTGTGTTTCCTCAGTTTTCTGGTCGTCGTCAACGTATTAAAGAGCTAAAGCAAAAAAACAATTGGCCAGAACATTCTGTCTATAAAAAAGCGCATCGATATAAATGGCGTTTGGCGATGTTACCCTTATTGGGTTTCTTTATTCCTAGTTTTGGTGCTGATGAGATTAAACCCGTCCAAACCGAAAGTGCTGTTGTGATTGAAAACACATCGGAGGCGACTTCAAATGAGATTGAACAAACATTGTTGGAGGAAGTAGGTAAATACAATGAAACTAAGAAAAATTATTTTGACTTAGCTATCATCTTATTTGCTCTTGCTTTAATGATAGATGTTATCCC
>CAYGPY010000143.1:0-7281 GCA_964351765.1 uncultured Vampirovibrionales bacterium | reverse complement strand
AGTGGGTGTTCTTGATGTGGTGGAGAGTTATTTTATTACGGCTTCGTGCTCGCATCCTGCGAACTCATCCGCCGCTCGCATCCGTGCTCGCTCAATAAAATAACTCTCCACCACATTAAGAACGGCAGCATTAGTAATAGTGTCAGTTGCTTTGAGGTTAGTCTTAGTCTAGGGCTTCTTGGTTTACGGGTTCGGCTACTTCTACGCCTTCGCCGCTTAGGATTTCGAGCTCTTCGCCATTGATGTCCACGTACACGTGTTTATCAGTGTTGAATGAATTGATGGTGCGCTTAAGTTCGGCAATGCGTTGTTGCTTGCTGTTACTGCCACCGCCAGAAACAAATTGTTCAGACAAATTGATACGAATCGTTTTCTCGGTTTCGGTAACACCCACTAATCGTGTGCCTTTAGGGATTTCACTGAAGAAGCCCAGGATGGATTCGTCGTGGTTGGGACCTTCGAGTAAGGCTTCAATGATGTATTGTACGTCACTGTTAGCATAGGTTTTAGGGATCTGTCGTACCACGCCTTCGGTTACGGTTTGCGTGCCACGGCTTTTGGTGAAGTAGATGGTGGTGGTGGCTCTGGCATCGTCTTGAGGTAAGGTGATAGGCTGCTCGGGCTGACTCAGTTTGTCATCAATGGGGACAACAGGTGTGTCTTGCTGGCAGCTTTTCATTTGACACCATGTGGCAACAGTGCATATCAATAGCGCTGTTAAAAGCAAACGGGAGCTTACGTGACCAGTTGATAATGTCATGGTGAGAAATCCTTAAAGGTAATAATTGAGCGAAAAGCATTAAGGAGCATGGGTAAGCATGAGCCAAGGGGATAAGATTCTATTTTAACTAAATATCACGCGAATGAACAGAATTCGTTTTTCTTAGAGTATCTGAAGTGTGAAATATCTTGATGCTACTGTACTTGGTTTGGGTTGGTTCTGATAGGGGATGTGAGTTGGGTTCATATTATCTACGGTGATGAAAGATTGTTTTATTTGCTTGGAGAAAAATCATGGCTGTATTTACAGAGTTATCAAAAAATAACGTGAATTACGTTGAAGTTGAATTGTCTAATGAGGCTATCACCCTTGAGTCGGGCGCGATGTATTACATGCAGGGACACATCGAAGTTGAAACCAAGGTGCCTTCTATTGGCGGCATGTTAAAGGCCGGTCTGACGGGCGAAAATATTATTCGTCCTGTTTACAGTGGTACAGGCAAAATTATGCTAGAGCCTTCGTTTAACGACTATCACGTATTGAACTTAAACAATGAGACCTTTATTTTGGATCAAGGTTCCTATGTGGCTTCGGATGCCTCGGTTGAAGTATCTGCATTTCGCAACAAGTTTATGACCGGCCTGCGTTCGGGCGAAGGCATGTTCCAAACCAAGGTGAGCGGTACAGGTCAGGTTGTTGTTCAGGCGCAAGGCCCAATTCAGCTGATTGAGTTGAACAACGATAAGCTTTCTGTTGATGGCACCTTTGCCGTGGCCCGTGCTGAGAGTTTAAGTTACAGCGTACAAAAAGTAACCAAATCTCTTTTGGGTGCTGCGGCCTCTGGTGAAGGCTTTGTGAATGTGTTTGAAGGTTCCGGTAAGGTGTTTTTAGCCCCAGTGCCAACCTATGCCAACATGCTGGCTCGTGTGGTGAGTCCTTACTCCTACTCAGCATCCAACTAAATTTTAAAATTAAGATTGCAAATTTATTTTAAAACGCAAGATTCTCTTTGAGCGTCTTGCGTTTTAGTGTCTTACTGTTTTGACTTTTTTTTAATAGCCATCTGAGTAATGGGCTGCAATCCCGCTAGTGCTATAATTCTGGAAAGTAAGTTCTTCTAGATAGGAATCGTGTCCACAATGAAATTAACTTGTTTGTGTTTTTCAAAGTCCGTTTTTGTATTGCTTGTGATGGCTGTGGCTTTATTCTGTTTGCCGCTTGGTGCCTTGGCGCATCCGGTTGATAAAGCTGATGTCGTGACTAAAATCAAAACGAAGAGTACAAGTGCTGTCCCTGCTGAGGCCAAGGCTGAGGTAGCCAAGATTAATCTCAACTTGAACGTGAAGGGCATCGTTCGTCGTGGATGGATGACACCTTTTGAGGATGGCGAATTTCATGCCGAACGTCCTGTTTCACGAACGCAATTGGCTGTAGTGTTGGTTAAGGTGTTTGATGTTGCTAAGCGCAAGCTGGTCCATCTTGAAGCAGTTGTGTTTGATGATGTGACCCCGTCACATATACACTACCGCTCGATTCAGTTGATGGTGCAAAATGACTTGATGACGGGTTATCGAAAGAAGCAATTTTACCCTTCTCAAAAAGTCGATCGTGCCGAAGGGTTTGCCATTGTGGCTAATGCGTATGGTGTGTTTCAGTTTAATCAGCAACAGGTTGATGAGATTTTGGCTGAGTATAAAGACGGCGCTCAAGCCCCCGCATGGTCACGCAAGGCGCTGGCCACAGCGTTGGACGCGGACTATATAAACGTGGTTGTGGATAGCGAAGGAAACAAGTTAATTAAACCTTCAGCTATGATGACCCGTGGTGACTTGGCCTTCGCCCTAACCCAATACCTAAGCCGCATCGAAGATCCCCATTCATCTAAAGGCTTATAAATTACAAATCACATAGAAGTGACGTAATGTTTTTTGTAACATCTTGGTATTGATTTTACTCACACTTAAGGATGTTACTCCATGCCATCACCTCGTTATAAAGACCTTCGTGATTTTGTTGACTTGCTCCGTAAGGAGAACGAGCTCTATGAAATTGATACACCGGTGTCGGTGCATTTGGAGTTGGCCGAAATTACCGATCGGGTGAGTAAATCCAAGGATGCTGCAAACAAAGCCTTGTTGTTTACCAACGTGCATGATGGCCGAGATGGCGAAACCGGCAAGCAGTTTGATATGCCGGTGCTGATTAATGCAATGGGCTCGCACAAGCGCATGATGTTGGCTTTGGGACTAGGTAATGAAGACAGCATTGCGGGCTACGAAGAAGTTCAGAAGCGCATTGAGTTTTTTATTAAGCCCGACATCCCCGGCAACATGCTTGAGAAAATGGCATTGTTGCCTAAGTTTGCTGAACTGAACAATTTTATTCCTCGTGAGCACAAGGGCAACGCCCCGTGCCAAGAGGTGGTGATTACCGATCCGTCTCAAGCGATGCTCGATAAAATTCCTATTATTACTTGCTGGCCTGATGATGCGGGCGAGTTTATGACCTATCCCGTGTTCTTTACCAAGGATTCGCAAACCGGTGGGCGCAACGCTGGGATGTATCGTCTGCAAAAGTATGACAACGCCACCACAGGGATGCACTGGCACAAACACCATGATGGCAGTCGGATTTATGAAGACGCTCGTAAGGCGGGTAAAGATCGTATTGAAGTGGCCGCCGCCTTTGGCTGTGCGCCTCATATTACCTATGCCGCCACAGCACCTCTGCCACCAGGGATTGATGAAATGATCTTTGCGGGCTTTTTGCACAATGAGCCAGTAAAAATGGCCAAGTGTAAAACCGTGGATATGGATGTGCCTGCCACTGCGGAGCTGGTCGTTGAAGGCTATGTGCTGCTGGACGAAGTGCGTCGTGAGGGGCCTTTTGGGGATCACACCGGCTACTATAGCTTGGCTGATGACTTTCCTGTATTACACGTCACGGCTATTACGCATCGTAAGAATCCCATTTATAACACCACCATTGTGGGCAAACCGCCTCAGGAAGATTGTTACTTAGGCAAGGCCACCGAACGGATCTTCTTACCGCTACTGCGCTTGTTTATCTCTGAAGTGGTGGATATGAACTTGCCGTGGGAAGGCGTGTTTCATAACTGCATTATTATGAGTATTGATAAACGCTATCCGGGTCATGCCAAAAAGGTGATGAGCGCCGTGTGGGGCTTTGGCCAGATGATGTTTAGTAAGTACGTGGTGATTGTGGACAAGGACGTGGACGTGCATGATTTAAGCACCGTGGCATGGCACGTGTTTAACAACACCGATCCCAAGCGAGACACGATGTTTGCCGAAGGGCCGATGGATATTCTCGATCACGCCACGCCACTATGGGCGTTGGGCAGTAAGATGGGCATCGATGCCACGAAGAAATGGGAAACCGAAGGCTTCACCCGTGAGTGGCCCGATGAGATTGAGATGGATGAATCAACGCGTTCTCGTGTGGATGCGATGTGGAGTAAGTTGTTTAAGTAGATTCTTTCAGCATTGCACTTGCATGCCCGTGCGGCCCCCAACGTTTGATTAATAGTGTTGTCCAAGGAATTACACCTGAAATAGTGATGCTTTTCCACGATTTTATTTTACTTTCTCGTTCCCGTTTGTGACTTAGTAATGTTTCGCTATCAATTGGATCAAGCTCTAATTCCAGAGAAAAAAGAACCCCTTCGGGGCCGTTTTTTGCTGAAAGGTGTACGGTGTTTGCAAACTGTGAAAGTGTAGCAAATGGGTCACTAGGCTCCATTTTATAGCCTGTTTCAAACGATAGTGTGATGAGTTTAGAACCTTGGATTGTCGTTTTATAGGGTCTATTTTCTTTGAGTGCTTGTAAAATAAAACCTAAACTAGGCTTATAGTTATTAAAATGAATATAAAATTCAGAAGGTGATGCTTTCAATATAAATCCGCTTTGACAGCGCCGGTACCATCGAGATAATTGTATGGAGAAACTACCAAACGAATTACAAAGTATAACAAAATTTGAATTTATTGCTGTTAATTGTGGATTGTGGTTTTCAGGTTCCATCGTGATCGTAGCTGGCACTATGGCTTGACTCCATTGAGAGATAAGACAAGACTGGAGTGGCAACAAGGTTTGGTTGTTATTGGACTCAATAAAATCTAATACTTTGTCGTGAGGTATTGTTGTTTGAGAACCAACTAGCCCAGTAAGGCCAAGTTGTTCATTAGAAATGAAAAACTCTAGTTCTAGGTCAGGGTTTACGTCTATGTCGGTAAAGCTATCTATTACAGCTTTAATCGTTATTTTAAATCCATCCTTAAGATTTTGCTTTTGAGAAGTGGCCTTTGAAAACCCAAGTGTTTTTCTGTTTAAAATGCCTTCCTCTGACTCATCAACAATTGAGATAATGTTATTTCCTTGAGCTGAAAAGTGTTCATAAGTATTATTTTTGACAATGTTGGGCAATCTAAATGAAATATAAAGACGACTTTCATCGGCTTTGTAGAGCCCGTGACATGCTTCTGAGTATGAATGTATGGGTACAAGAGAAAAAGAGGACGACCAGTCTCTAAATAAAAAATGTTTAAACGTAAATCGATTTAAGTCATAACCTGTTTTAGCACTTGTTGTTAAATGCCCTTTAACAATGGGGCAGCCATTGTCGATATCAAAGTGAGCGTCTTTAAAAAACATTTAATCTTTCCTGTCAGATAGTATTAATCAATTTTAACATTTTAGATTTACTGTGGATAATACTTCACGTTTATTCATATGGTCGAAAAGGATAATACCATCATGCCATGTTTGTCGTAGTATGACGGGGTGTTCAGAAAAGCCTTTGTTTGGCTTTTTCTTAGATTTTAGTTTTATTTCTTTTTAGTGAGAGAAGGGACCTTATTATCATGAATTTAAACATGCCTCGTGTTGGTGCCAATCAGGGTTTACAGCAATCTAAAGTCGTTCAGTTTGCCGGATCATCGGATACTAATTATTCTGTAACCAGTAAAGACTTTGATCGTATTCAGGCCGATGTGGTGTTTGTACCGGTGGCTACTGAAAATGGTAATTTTAGAGCCTTTGCCATGGGGACCGATGCCTTTCGGGAGTTGGCTATTTTGCAACAGAAGTATCAGGGCTTTGCTGGTAAACTGGGCCAAACTTTAGAATTACCTATTGCGCCTAGTATGAAACTAGGCACTAAAAAAGTGGTTCTCGTGGGTGTAGGCGATCGCAATCAAACGACACCTCGTGAGGTGGAATTAGAGCTTGCCAAGGCCATTAAGGCCAACACAAACAAAGCTGACAGTTCAATTGCGGTGTATGCGGATGGCTTTTTTAGTAATCCTGAAAGTATTGCTGATATTGTTGAAGGTGCTGTTAGTCGAGCAACGTACCATCGTCCTCAGGCCGTTGATTCTAAAAAGCCGACCGACATTACAAGCGTGAACTTGGTTTTGCGTCCTCGTATTGGTCGTGTTTCGCCTCATGATAAACCCGGTTCTGCACAACGCAAACTAGAATGGAAACAAGATTTCGCCGTTGATTTTCAGGATGCCAAAGCCATTGGCAACGCTGTAAGTCTGGCCAAAGATCTTGCTAATGCACCGTATGATGATGAGATGAATGCGAAAAAATTTGCGAGTGTTGCTCAGGGCATTGCCGATGCAAGTGAATATATCACTGCCGAGATTAAAACCGATCGGTCGTGGTTAAAAGCCAATATGCCTGCTTTTGAAGCTGTGTCCCGTGCGGCTTTTGATGTGGATGAACCGGCCTTCATTAAACTCACCTACACGCCACCAAGCGGTAACGTTACCAAAAAGATTGCGGTCATTGGTAAATCAGTGATGTTTGACACGGGTGGCGCTGATTTGAAAACCGGCGGCAGCATGAAAAACATGGAAAAAGATATGACAGGCGGTGCTTATGCAATGGCCTTGATGCAGGCATTGTCTGATTTGAAACCCGACAATGGTACGCAAGTTACGGTGTATATGGCAGCCACACCAAACTTAACGGGTGCTGAAGCCTATAAGCCGGGTGCTAAGATTGATTCAGCCGTGGGCAAACGTATCGAAATTGGTAACACCGACGCCGAAGGCCGTGTGACCTTGATTGATGCGGTTTATCAAGCCACCAAAGACGATCCAGATCAAATTATTACCATGGCAACCTTAACCGGCCATGCCAGAAACGCCGTGGGTAAAACCGTGGCATTGTTAACACGCCCGCAAGATGCTGAATTAGCTCAAGACCTAGATAACACCGCTAAGTTGTTTGGTGAACCTTTCCAACAGATGGATGTGCGTAAGGATGACTTTGCGGGTATTCAGTCTCTTGATGATGATGCTGATATTCGCAATACGGGTGATACCCCACAGCGTGGTTGCATGAAAGCCGCCGCCTTTGTGATGAGTGGTTTGCCTGACGATAAAAAAGACACGCCCTTTGCACATTGGGACATTGCCGGTGTGGCGGGTGAAGGCCCTGCGTGGTCAGGTCTAGCAACCGGTATTGGTGTAAAAACATTGATTAAATACGTTACCGAGATTGCAAACGCTAACACTGTCATTTTAGGT
>CAYGPY010000142.1:0-7306 GCA_964351765.1 uncultured Vampirovibrionales bacterium | reverse complement strand
AAACCTCTATTTTCTCATAAATGCCCCCTGTGTCCCCATAAATCAGCTTGTTTCTTTAAAATGATACAATAGAGTTAGGATGTTTTAAATTTTGTTTTGAAGAATAAGAGAGATTTTTGGGATGAGTGAGCGTATGAAGATTCAGTTTAAGCAGTGGGTGGGTGGCGTTTTTATTGTTGCTATTGCACTAACAATGACGGCCTTAGTGGCGTTACCACTCGTGTCCTTTAGTGATGGCGATTCCTCGTCACGCTTCGGTTCTGGCCAAGTTCAGCGTTGGGTGAATCAGATGACGCAAACCATAGCTGAAGCGGGTGTGCCTCTGCCTTCCTTTAAAACCGCACCACGTCAACCATCGGCACCACCTGTTATTCAGCCAGGTACGCAACAACATCCTTATTATTTTGTAAAACCCAAAGACATTATTAATGCCGATTTAATTCGTGTGGGTATCAGCAGTAATGACATGATGGATCAGGAATACCCGACCACGATTTTATCTTCAACAAAACCCATGACCCTTGTGAACATGGCAACGGGCGCGGCAATTCAATCGGGTGTGCCTGCGTGGAAAGCTGTTACGGTCTCTAAAACCAGTCGTGGTTTTTGGTTGAAACGTGACGGTAAAATGATAACGGGTTCGCCCTTTACAGGCCCTGTTCAGTTTCGTCCTGAATCGGCCGATGGCAAAATGCGCATCAATAACATTACCCGTAAAGGAAAGATGCCAACCTATCGAGGTGTCATTGAAGTGACGGGTGCCTCTTCATCGCCAGCCAAGTTGAGTGTGGTGAATGTGCTGCCCTTGCATGATTACTTAAAGGCGGTGGTGCCCAATGAACTGCCTGCACGTTATGGCTTAGAAGCCGTGAAGGCACAAGCCGTTGCCGCACGAAACTATGCGTTGAAGCCACGTAATAAAGTGTGGCCTCAGTTTGATATTTGCGACTCACAATATTGCCAAGCCTATTATGGCGCCCATACTGAGACGCCTGATACCAATCGAGCGTTACAAGAAACTGATGGCTTGGTGGGGTTATATCAAGGTGATTTGATTTTAGCGTTATACAGTTCTGCCCACGGGGGCTATGGTGAAAGTTATGCCAATGCGTTTTCTGATCCCGTGACCAAGCAATTCCCTGCACCCGCTTTACCCTATTTACCAGGTGGGCCTGATATCCCTGATCCGCGTTTTCGTGATTTGAGCAGTGAGCAAGCAGCGCGTGCTTTTTGGACCAATAAAATTCCAAGCTATGACGTGAAGTCTTCTTATCACCGTTGGGAAAAAACATGGAACAAAGCCAACATTCAAACTACCTTAAATCGTGGCTTATTCGCCGTTTCAAAAGATAATTTAACCAAAGATTTTGTGTCCCCTCATTTTCGCCAAGGTAACAGCGTGGGCACACTAAAACGTGTAAACGTGAAACGCCGCGGTGTTTCGGGTAAGGCGATGGAAATCGAAGTGATTGGAACCGGTGGCCGTTGGACCATTAAAAAAGAATTTGTGATTCGTAAGGTATTTAAATACAACGGACGCATGTTACCGAGTGCCAATGTGGTGTTCTCTCACCTGACGGATCCTGCCGGTAACTTGGTGGCACTAAAAGCCAATGGCGGAGGTTTTGGCCACGGTGTTGGGATGAGCCAACTGGGTGCCAGTTGGATGAGTGGCCGTGGCTATAAGTTTAACGATATTATCCAGCACTATTATAAAGGCGTGTCGATTGGATCAGTGCCCTTGAAGATTGGTGGCGCAAAGGGTTCTAAGATGCCTATTCGTAATTCCTTTTATGCTCGTGATTCGCGCGGCACATTGATGATTGAAGTTACCGGGCAGGTGCCTGATGTACAACTAGCGATTAATGACAAGCCTTTAGATGTTCAGATGAATGGGCATCGCGTGATTCGTTGGCCCGCGCAAGCATTTTTAAAAGCAGGACGACACAATACCATCACGTTGTATCCGAAGTCGGGTTTAACGGGTACCATCAAGGTTTGGATTGAGATGACCCCACCCAAGGCGGTTACGGTTCCGATTGCTTCTCAGTCATAATTCACTAGAGATAAAACGATATAAAAAAACGAGACGCGATTCACACGTCTCGTTTTTTATTTTTCTAAAATAAATGATTCTTATTTAAAAGGCATTCTCTTGGGTGTAATCAGGAAAATCAACAACAGGCTTGGTTGAATTTCCGTATCTGCCTGAGTATTGCTTATAACGGAATGAACCGGGTTGTCCGGCATTCATTTGAGTGTTAGGGGCTTTGCCTTCGTAGCGACCCACATACTTGCGAGGATTGCGACCCACGTATTTGCGTGTGGTGCCTGACTTGGTTCGTAAGGATGGGATATTGGCATCATAATCGGTTTGAGGGCCGTGATAAAGTTGATCAGGGGCTTCAATCATGCCGGTTTCTTGGCGATTAAGTGGAGCGCCCATTACCATTTCACGTACCCAGCCGTTCCATACTTTATGGTTGCCGGTGGGTGTTCTAATTTCAGTGCTGTAACCGTCACGGTATAACACTTCGCCGGTGTAAATTTTACCAGCGTGTGTGCGAATGACATCTTGGCGATTGGTGAGTGTCATGCGGCGAGCCGAAGCTTTTTTACCAAGACCGTCTTGATACTGGATGATATCACCGATGACGGATTTAATATTACCGTCAACAACGTGACCGTTATAAAAATTAAGCGTGTCAGCAAAGCTTGTTGCGACAACTGATCCAAATAGAACAGCACTTGTAAGGGCCGCTGTAAGAAGGGTGCGTTTTAAAGAAAACGAGGTCATAACGAAATCCTTTTAAAATTCTAAAGTTTTTTGAAATCTCTTTTAGATTGTTTTTATACAAAAGGCATTTTTGGTTTTCACCAGTTTTATGCCGATGCTCATTTAAACACCAAACATAATATAAAATTGCCTGCATGACATAAAAAATCTAAAACGACGGTGTTAGCCTGCTCTAAGGCTTTATAAGGTCTATAAAAACAGAACCATAAAAAGCACTAGAAACCATACAGGCTCTAGCATACGTTAAAACCCTAAAAAGCAACATTGGTCAGATGGACGAGTTAAGGATTCTTCTTTTGGCCCTTATTTCTTTATCGTCTTCTTTGCTTTACTAGAAGAACTCGCTTTTGATGTGGCTTTTTTAATACTGCCACCCAAACGACTGTTCTCGTTTAGAAGGTACTGAATGACAGCACGCTGACCGATACCCGTGGCTTTTTCATCACCGGTCATATCAGCTCCGGCAATATCCATATGTGCCATTGGCATCCCACTAGGAGCACCACTCATTACGAATGCGCCTGCTGTTTGAGCGCCACGGGTTTTGCCTTGGTTTGTGTTGATGATATCAGCACCATCAAGCTTACTTCGAATGTTAGCGTAATCGGCATCCACCACTTTAAGCTGTTGAATAGGTTCACCCAGAGCGTCACCGGCATCATAAACACGTCGTTCTAATGCAGGGTTGTTGCCCATAAGTGCCACAAACAAGCCAACAGCCGATGAGGCTGATCCTGTTAATGTTGCAATCGTAAGGATTTCATCAGGCTTCTTTTCTGAAGCTTTGGCAACACCATCAATCAAGGTCAGTCGACCTTCGGCGTCCGTGTGACGAATTTCAACTTTTTTGCCACAGGTTGTGTTGACGATGGAATCTGGGATCATTGCACCGCTATCAATTTTGTTGGGTGTGGCCGCTAAGTACGCTGTGATTTCAATATTACTGGGTTGTAGTGCGGCAATGGCATCCATGGTGGCCAAGGTGAATGCACCACCGGTCATATCGGCTTTCATTGTGTTCATATACGCACCGGGTTTAACTTGGTAGCCACCGGTATCAAAAATAACACTTTTACCCACGATGGCAATTTTCTTTTTAACTTTGCCGCTGGGCTTGTATTGAATGGTGATAAACTTTGGCGGATCGGTTACCAGTGAGCCTCGTGCTACTTCAAAGAAACAAGGCATGTTTTTCTCAAGCCATTTTAGGTTGGCTTGTACGGTGGTAGTCATCCGTGATTTTTTGCCAATCGAACGCGCCCGCTCCACAAGGGTATCAGTGGTTTTAATATTGGCGGGGCAGTTGGTTAAATCTTTTCCGTAACTGCGCGCATTCCCTAGCACGTCACCAATCAAAAGCGCTTCTTTTTGACCGGCGCTGGCTGACTTAGAAACAATCACAGAAACTTTACCCACCCCTTTACGAGGTGATTGGGCTTCTTGGGAGAAATAGGTACTTTGGTGCACACTGTCGGTGATGACATAAATAAAGTCGTTGGCACTCATGTGCTTAGTGTCTTCGGGCATCACTACAGCAATGTGTTTGAGGTCGTGGATTAAGGTTGCCTGACGAAAGGCTTTGGTGAAGTGCTTATCCAAATCATGGGGGTGAAGTTTATCTGGGGCGCCTAGACCAAGTAAAATAACACGCTTTGCCTTGAGTGAATCCTTGGGAGTACGACGAAAATAAAGTGTCTTACCTTTGGCAGCGTTAAATTTTTCATCTTTAATGGTTTCGGCAGGCACACCTTGAAGTGCTTTGTTTACAGATTTATAGCTAGCAGTTTCTTTTACAGAGCGCGTGGTCTTTTTTGTTTTGCTGTTTTTGCTTTCGGTTTGATATACCGGAACAATAACAACATCAGCCTGAATGGCTTCAGCAGCGCTGGTGCTGAATGTGAATGAGGTGTTGGTGGATCCCATGAGTTTCATCTCCCCCTAGTCAATACAATTTTATAAATCTATCTCTCTATTCTATCAGTTTTTTCTCAACGCTGTCACTGACTGGATTTTCAATGCTCTGAATGAGCACATCACGTAATTCAGGCAACCACGTTGGATCAATGGTGAGACCCGTCCAAATTTCAAACGCCGCAATCCCTTGATGCAGTAGCATATCTAGCCCGCCTTGCGTTTGATGCCCTGCTTGTTCTGCATCGATAAGGAGTTGGGATTGGATGGGGTTGTAAATCAGATCGTAGATAAAACTGCCTGTTGGTAAGGTGGCCAAAAGCGCTGAAGGCAAAGGTGATTTATCCATGTTGGGTGCCATGCCAACTGGGGTTGTATTGATGACTAAATTGAATGTCGACAGATCGTCAATATCGTCGTAGTTCAGCCATTGGAGTGAGGACGTGCTTTTTGACTTGGTTTTGAGTTGTTCGATGTGCTTGATCGTGTCCTGTGCTTTGGCGAGTGATCGTAAAAGCACGGTAATAGTGGGTGTATTGCGTTTTAATAACGCTGAAATAACCATGCGTGCTGAGCCCCCAGAGCCCAATACTAATGCCGAAGCACCCGATAGACGTTCACCTGTGTTAGAGGGCAAGCTTTTTTCGAACCCTTTAAAGTCGGTGTTAAATCCCACGGCCTTACCATCACGAAATACAATGGTATTTACGCAGCCTAAAATTTCGGCCATTGGATCTAGTTCATCAACATAGGCGCTCACAGCCACTTTATGCGGAAGCGTTATGTTTACGCCTTGCAGGCCCACTGTTTTAAACAAGGTGAAGGCATGTTTTAAGTTGGCTGGAGCTGTCTCATAGAGAAGGTACTCACCCTCAATATTGCATTTTTTCATCAACGTTTCATGCAGCACGGGGGACAGGCTATGCCCAAGAGGGTAGCCTAACAAGCCTAACCGAAGCAATTTAACCCCTTTACTTAAATCAGGTGTTGCCATGAGTTAGGGTGTCTCCAAACGTTTTGAAATGCGTTATGCCGTTACTTTACTCGATACAGCAGCTTTAAGCGCTTGGTCTAGATCGCTTTCAAGATCTTCGACGTCCTCAATACCCACTGAAACACGAATCAATGTGTCGGTAATGCCTAAACGATCACGCACTTCTTTATCAACACTGGCGTGCGTCATTTTTGCCGGAAGTGAAATCAATGACTCTACACCGCCCAAGCTTTCAGCAAGCGTGAAGACTTTTACAGCTTTTAAAAAGGCACTGGCTTCGGCTTCACCACCACGGATGCGGAAGCTAATCATCCCGCCAAAGCCACGTTTCATTTGCTTCTTAGCAATGTCGTGTTGAGGGTGTGATGGTAAACCAGGGTAGAAAACGCCTTCAACAGCTGGATGATTCTCTAGGAAGGTGGCCAGTTGTTCTGCATTTTTACAATGCTGTTCCATACGAATGCCGAGCGTTTTAATGCCACGCAAGGTTAGCCACGAGTTGAACGGCTCAGGCACGGCACCAATGGTGTTACGGTGGAAACGAATTTCTTCATTAAAGGTATCGTCTTTTAAAATCAGTGCGCCACCAATGACATCACTGTGCCCACCGAGGTATTTGGTGGTGCTGTGCAGGATAATATCCACACCCATTTCAAATGGATTTTGCAAGTAAGGACTGGCAAAGGTATTATCAACAACAGTTGGGATGTTCTTCTCTTTGGCGATTTTTACAATCTCGGTAATATCAACAAGCTTGAGTAGCGGGTTGGTTGGGGTTTCCATATACACCAGCTTGGTGTTTGATTTAATACCGTTGCGCACGTTTTCCAGATTGGTCATGTCGACAAAATCAATCTCAACATTGTACTTACTAAGCACCTTGGTAAGGTAACGGAAGGTGCCACCGTATACATCATCACCAATTAATAGATGGTCACCACTTTTAAAGAAGGTGTTGCACAGTGTGACGAGCGCTCCGACACCACTGGCAAAACAATAGGCGTGTTCGCCGCCTTCAAGTGAAGCCATTACACCAGCAAGGGTATCAATGGTTGGGTTACCACAACGCGAATAATCCCAGCCTTTATGGACACCCGCATCGTCTTGGGCAAAGGTACTGGTCATAAAAATAGGGTTGATCACGGCACCGGTAATGGCATCGGGTTCTTGGTGGTCGTGAATTGCGCGGGTTCTAAATTCCATTGGGCTGGCTCCTTAATAATGCATAAAATAAGTATGTTTAAGCCTACCCTAAATTCAGGGCAAACTCAATGGGATAAGCCGTGTAAGCGCTTATTCTTAGAGACTACAGGTGTCCAATACGCGCCTGATGAATTCTTGGCTCGTTTCGCGCGCGCTTTTGTAATATTCAAGTGTGGTGTTGCCCATTTGTGACGTGCGTGTGGCCGAGATGAAATCGGTGAGTGGGTGATGTGTTTTATGGCCTTTGGGCGTGTTACCGTTACTGCAATCCACGATATGGCAAGCCGGTTTATCACAAGGTAAACGTTTGCTGTCAAAGGTAAAGCTCACGTTGTCGGTAAAATCGTTTGCAATGCGCTCAGCAAAATGGTCATCCACCACTTTATAAATCATCCGAGAAT
>CAYGPY010000141.1:0-7330 GCA_964351765.1 uncultured Vampirovibrionales bacterium | reverse complement strand
GAATTGAATTTTCTCGTCCAAGAAAAGCTGAACGGCCATCTCGTCGGCGGCGTTTAACACGGCTGTGGCATGGCTTCCTGCGCGTCCTGCTTCATAGGCTAATCGAACACAGGGGAAGCGATCGGGATCGGAAGGCTCAAAATCAAGTTGAGACAAACTCATTAAATCCAACTCGCTGGTTGGGTACGGTGCTGGTAAACGTCTCGGGTACGTCATGGCGTATTGAATGGGCACACGCATATCTGGAGCACCCAGTTGCGCCAGAATGGAATTATCAACAAACTGAACGGCGCTGTGAATAATACTTTGTGGGTGCACTACAATTCTGATTTGATCGTAGCTGGCACCAAACAACCAGTGTGCTTCAATCACTTCCAAGCCTTTGTTCATCATCGTGGCCGAGTCAATGGTGATCTTGGTGCCCATATCCCAGTTAGGATGTTTTAAGGCTTCGTCCAAGCTCACATTTTTGAGGCTGTCTTTACAGTGCTGACGGAATGGACCACCAGAGGCTGTTAAGTATAAGGTTTTCAAGCAATCCGGTGCTTGTTGATGTAAGCATTGGTGAATCGCTGAGTGCTCACTATCAATGGGAATGACTTGAGCCAAATAAGGTGCTACCAAGTGGCCACCGGCCACAAAGGTTTCTTTATTGGCCGTGAGTAATTTTTTACCTTTTTTAAGTGCAGCCAAGCTGGGTGCCAAGCCCGTTAGGCCAACCAAACCCACCACTAAGGTGTCGATGTTGGCATCTTCAGCAAGTTGAATCAGTCCGTCATCGCCTGAAAGCACATCAACCTTTTGGTTTGGTGCGAGTACTTTAAGACGCTTTAGGAGTTCATCTTTTTGATCGGCATTTTGAATGGACACCACTTTGGGCGAAAACTTTGCGATTTGCCGAGCGAGAAGATCAATGTTTTTACCTGCTGCTAACGACACGACTTCAAATTGATCGCTGTGTTGACTCACGACATCCAGCACCTGTGTGCCAATGGAACCGGTACAGCCGAGTAATGCAATTTTTTTCATGAAATAAACCTTTATGGGGTTAGGGCGTCAGAATCAAAAAGATGACGTATTTAGCGCAAACACGTGAAAATAAAAGGATCGTGCCTCTATTATGATATAAAACAAGGAGTAGAGGGGCAATTGCGTCCAGAGTATAACGGATTGTTAACAAAAGTGATTGTTTATATTGAACATTTATACCGACACGCTATCATAGTATAAGGATCATCCGGTTAGTATGAAAAAAACACAGGTTGGGTTACTAAGAGCCGGGTGTGAGGGGAAAATTAAATATGTTTAAGTGTAAGTCATGTGGCTCCACGGAGTTCCAGCTGACAATTCACCCTGAATATGCCGGACGTGTGCAAGTGCACACGAACGAATATGATGAGGTTGTTGTAAAAGCAGACAGCAAGGAATTTATTGCTGACCTGATGTTCATCAACCAATACGGTGTTTGCAAGAGCTGTGAAGCCATTAAAGATTGGGAATACCATTTCCCAAAGCGACTTAGCCCAGTAGGAAGTAAATAATAATATATTGATTTAGGGCTAGGGCGTTCACAATTTAAATAGGGCAATAAGCCATTCAAAAGGTAAAACTAAGATGGTGTTTTTTGGTGTCGAGAAGTTTAAGGTGAGGGTAACGCTTCTTCGGTTTTTAACGTTGAGTCGATTTCAGTTTCATCTTTATCCTCATCCTCAAGTTCTGTTTCGGATTCTTCGTCAACCAAGAGCGGTAACGCTTCGATTTCGGCATTGAGTAAATCGATCTGGTTTTCTTCAATGACGAGTATCTCTGCCTTAAATGTATCGGGGTTTTTCATCATTGTGGTGCTGAGGGCTAAAATCTCGTTGGCATGGGTATCAATAAAAGGAACCAAGTGGCCACCTTCGGAAATCAGTTTGATATAGGTCGGCTTGCCGTGTGCTTTTAATTTTTGATGCAAGGCTACGGATTGATTCGGCTTTACTAACTGATCGAGCGTGCTGTGAATAAATAAAGTAGGCACATCGGTATACTCTTCTAACCACAATGGTGATGCTGTTTGAGGTTTTAGATCAACTAGCAGATTATCAATCTCGTGTAAGCAAGGGACGCAGGCACTGGCCGGATTATTTAAATTTGTGGGGCCCGCAATTGAAATAACGCCCGCTAGCGAATACGGATTGCCATCCTCAAAGCTCGGTGATAATCCTGCCATCAGAGACAAGTGCCCACCGGCGGAATACCCAAACAGAAAGATCCGTTCAGGATCAATGTGGTAGCGCTGTGCGTTTATCCGTGTCCACTTTAACGCTTTGCGGATATCAAGAACAGGTTCAGGGTAATGAAAGGCAGGAGCAAGGTGATAGTCCATGTTAATGGCCACAATGCCCAAACGTGAAAAAGCCTCGGCATAGGCATTCATCTGATTTCGAGTGCCACGCTCCCAAGCACCACCGTGCACTAAAATTACAGCCGGTAAATGGTTCCCCATTTTAGGCTGAAACACATCGAGGTACATACTGTCTTGATATTCAATATCATGATGGATAGTGGCCTGATATTTGGGTGAGTTTTTTAAAATAAAGGCTTTAAGTTGGCAGCCCGATAAGATTAAGGTGAATCCCAAAACAAGGATTAAAATACTTGTGGCAACCGTGATGGGCGATAGCCAATTACGTCGAAGAACTTCTCTCATCATTCTATTTTACCAGCTTCCAATAGACGTTGTATGTGAATCAACGCCTACTGGAAA
This sequence comes from uncultured Vampirovibrionales bacterium, assembly GCA_964351765.1. Taxonomy (GTDB): domain Bacteria; phylum Cyanobacteriota; class Vampirovibrionia; order Vampirovibrionales; family Vampirovibrionaceae; genus CAYGPY01. The sequence continues at coordinate 4,581 of CAYGPY010000141.1, read as the reverse complement.
AAAGATCATAAAAAATTCACGCATAAAACTAGCGTGTTAAAACAGCATCTGCCACTTCACTTAGCTCAATAACGCGCCCTTCTTCTAAAGAGCGTTTGGCTGCCATTGCAATCAGTACAGGTGCTTTACCGTCAATACCGGTTACCGATGGTGTGCGATCGTCTTGAATGGCCGTGATGAATTCCTGCATTTCAAGAATATAGCTTTCGGTGTAGCGATCCATAAAGAAGTTGAGTGGCAATGGATTTTCAATGCCTTCAGCATTCGAGATGGTGGCACGGTGTGGCGTGTTGTTTTGCGTTTCAATGGCACCCTTGGTTCCAAAGACTTCCACTCGTTGGTCGTAACCATAAACCGCTTCACGGCAGTTATCAATCGTACCAATCACACCGTTTTCCATAACCAGCGTAATCACAGCCGTATCAATATCGCCGACTGTTGCAATGGCCGGATCCACAAAGGCACCGCCCACAGCAAACACAGATTTTACTTCAGAGCCTGTGAGGAAACGCATCATATCAAAATCATGAATGGTCATATCCATAAACATGCCACCTGATACCTTCACGTATTCTAGTGGAGGCGCACCTGGATCGCGGCTGATGATGTGAACACGATGCATCTTACCTAATTTACCTGATTCAACGGTGTCACGCACGTGAGCAAAGTTAGGATCAAAGCGTCGGTTAAAGCCTACTTGGAATTTTACGCCCGCTTTTGCTACCGAAGTTAAAGCATCATCAATGCGAGCCGGATTATGATCAATGGGCTTTTCGCAGAAAATGTGTTTGCCGTGCTCGGCGGCTTCTTTAATGATTTGCGCATGCGTATCGGTTGAGGAACAAATAATCACAGCATCAATATCAGCGTTGTTTAAAATGGTATGGTAATCCGTGCTGTAGGTGTCGATGTTGCAGTCACGAGCAAGTTGCTTAGCCGACGCTTCATTCACATCAGCCACAGCCACAAGCGTTGCACTCGGTAAGCGAAAAGCAAGGTGTTCGGCATGCACACGGCCAATACGGCCTGCACCAATCACACCCACACGTAATGATTTTGTTGAGGTTGTCATAAGAAATCTCCTAAATCGTTAAAGTTTAAAGCTTATTTTTTCTAATTAAAGTTTTGTTTATAGATCCAATGTTTTTAAGAACGCACGATTGCGTTTGGCACTTTCAAACGGACTGCCCATACCGGGCAAAATATCTTGCTCTACAACAATCCAGCCGCTGTAATTTTGTTCACGCAGAGTGGTGGTAAGTGATGCGAAATCAACGGAGCCTTTTCCAAGCTCGCAAAATACACCGTGCTGAACCATGTGAAAATAATCCCAGCCTTTTTCTTTGGCTTGCGTCACAACGTTGGCATCAAAATCTTTATAGTGAACATGCCAAATACGATCTTGGTGTTTTTTCAACGCTTCTACAGGATCCCCACCACCAAAGGCGTAATGGCCCGTGTCTAAACACAATCCTATTAAATTTGGATCGGTGTGTTTTAAGAAAAGTTCAATCTCATACGGGGTTTCAACAAAACCTGCCCCGTGATGATGGAAAACCGTTTTAACACCCGTGGCATCAAACACGGCTTTGGCCAGTGTGTTAGCACGTTGAGCAAATTCTTGCATTTGCTCGTTGGATAAACTCTGGTGTGGGCTAATGCGTCCAGCTTGCGTGCGTCGCGTTTCATTACTAGCATTGTCATCAGACAAAACAATAAACGCGGAATCAGAAACGGATGAAAGTAGCTGAGCGGTTTTAACGGCTTGCACAATGCCGGCATCAAGAGCTAGTGGATTAATTAATGCAACGGGTACAAATGCCCCCAACATTGTTAAACGGCGACTGAGTAACTCGTGACGCAGGAGCTCTGGATCGGTGGGCATAAAGCCCCAGTCACCCAACTCGGTACCAACAAACCCTGCTTCGGTCATTTCATCGAGCACTTGCTCAAAGCCAGCGGGTTCAGCGGGTTCGTCTAACTCGAATTCCAGCACGCCCCAAGAACATGGTGCGTTGGCAACTTGTATTGTGGCTTGTTTGTTTACGATGGACTCATCGGATTTAAGTGTTTGTGGTGTCATTACACGTCCCTCACGTTACGTTAAACTCAAGCTTAAACTAAGTGTGATCTACCTGATACTGATGATGGTGTGACTGTTTTAATGTTGGTTTTATTTGATTTGTGATGTGGGTAATACATCACTTCGTTTTCTTTGGCCGTTTCATAATCCTGACGAGCCGCTTGTGTTTCAGAACGCTCACTCACTTCGGCAATGGGCACATCCCACCACGATTCAAAACCACCCACACGCTCACGACGATCCACAGGTACCACAATCACAGTGGTTTGTGTCTGTTGCTTTGCGTCTTCTAAGGCGGATGCAAAGCCGTCACGGGTGTTTGCTTCAATAACGTGTGCACCTAAGCTGCGTGCGTTATCGGCAAAATTAACCGGTAACACATCGCCCGTTAATTGGTTTTCGTTGTCATTACGATAGCGGTACTTGGTACCAAAACCATCACTGCCAATTGCCTTACTTAATCCACCAATACTGGCATAACCATTATTATCAAGAAGCACAATCGTTAATTTAATGCCCTCTTGAACAGAGGTGGTAATTTCTTGGGCCATCATTAAATACGAGCCATCACCCACCATCACGTAAACCTCACGTGAGGGGTCAGCCATTTTTACACCCAAACCTCCAGCGATTTCATAGCCCATGCAGGAGTTACCATATTCCAGATGATAGCCTTTGCTATCACGTGTACGCCATAGTTTGTGTAGGTCTCCAGGCAAGCTTCCTGCTGCACATACCACCACATCCTGTGGGTTGCTGTTGGTGTTTAACACCCCTAGCACTTCACCTTGGCTTAGTATTTTTTCAGGGTTAGTGCTTGGGTGGTCTTTACTATAAATACTATCGGTGGTGTCTTCCCACTCTTGCTTCATCAGCGCCACACGTTTTTGATAGGTTGCATCAGTGGCATAGTTTTGTTTGGCGAGTTCGATTGATAACTCTTCTAGGACCGCTTTAGCATCACCGGTTAAAGGTAAGGCGCTGTGTTTATAGCTATCAAAATCGGCAACGTTAATGTTGATAAAGCGGACATTTGGATTTTGAAAGGCTGTTTTACTGCCGGTTGTAAAATCACTGTAGCGTGTGCCCACACCAATAATGAGATCGGCTTCGCGTGCTGTGATGTTAGCACCCGGTGTTCCTGTGGCACCAACGGCACCTAAGTTACAAGCGTGATCAAAATTGAGACTGCCTTTACCAGCTTGGGTTTCACCAATGGGGATACCCGTTTGATTACAAAAGGCACTGAGCATATCTGTGGCATCGCTGTAATGAACACCACCACCTGCAATAATCATGGGGCGTTTAGCTTTTTGTATCCATCCAATTGCTTGGGTTAATGTTTCTTTGTCGGCACGATGACGAGCGATACGCCAGACACGTTTTTCAAAAAATACAGCTGGAAATTCATAGGCTTCGGCTTGAACATCTTGAGGAAGTGCCAGTGTAACAGCACCTGTATCAACGGGAGAGGTGAGTACTCGCATCGCTTCAGGTAGGCTAGTAATAAGCTGTTCAGGGCGATTAATGCGATCCCAGTAACGAGAGACAGGCTTAAAGCAATCGTTGACGGAAATATCTTGCGAGTGCTCGGATTCCAATTGTTGTAGAACAGGAGCAACCATCCGTGTTGCAAAAATATCACCGGGTAATAGTAATACAGGTAAGCGATTAATGGTGGCTCCGGCTGCAGCGGTAATCATGTTGGTCGCACCTGGCCCTACCGATGTGGTGCAGACAAAGGTTTGCATCCGGTTTTTTGCTTTGGCAAACGCGGCCGCCGTATGTACCATGGCTTGTTCGTTTCGGCATTGGTAATAGGTGAAATCAGGATTGGTCTGTAATGCTTCGCCGAGACCGGCCACATTGCCGTGACCAAAAATACCAAAGCACCCCGCAAAAAAAGGCATCTCTTCACCATCACGTTCAACGTATTGGTTTTTAAGATACTTAATAACAGCTTGGGCCATTGTAAGGCGAACGGTTTTTTCTCTTACGGTTTGCGCTAGCGTTGTTGTGTTTGTCATAATGACAAGCCCTCTTTAATAGTTTAAAAGTAGTGAATTTAATTTTGAAGATGGGTTTTAGAATTTAATTTTTTCGCTTAATTCATGCTGCGTATAATCACGTAATTTTGGATCGTGACAGAGATTAAATAGTGTGTTGGCGAGTGGCAACGGGTTTTCTTTTTGCCCGTTAGGAAACATTAAATTGCGCCCTAACATCAACCCACATACATTATGCGCCGACTGCATGGCTGTCATTAATTCGCTAGCCACTTGTGTTGGTGTGTTTGATGTGCCCCCACCCAGTAACACAATAGGCAACGTTGTCGCACCCGCAATACGAGCCATGTCGTTTTGTGAGCCAACAACGGGAAGTTTTAACCACAGGTTTCTGCTGGCTTCACCGAGTGCAGAGGTAACCCCAATAAGGCGAATATAATCGTCAGGATTTTGGCTGAGTGTGATCGTTAATCAGCCATTTTCGGTTTGTGT
>CAYGPY010000140.1:0-7333 GCA_964351765.1 uncultured Vampirovibrionales bacterium | reverse complement strand
CAACAAGGCACTCAAATCAATATTCGAATTCCCGTATAAACTCAAGATTATTGACCTAACAGGACCCTTCTATCGTGACCAAAGCGTCGGCAACTAACACAACAAAAAAGCCAGCGGAGCAGCTCATTCAGGTTTTTTTGGTAGATGACCACAGCGTCGTGCGACAAGGCACCCGTGATATTCTGAACCAACATGACAGCCTCAATGTCATTGACGAGGCTGACTCTGGTGCTTCTTTCTGGCAAATTCTACCTTTAATCAAACCCAATATTATTCTCCTTGATATCAATCTGCCTGACGAAACAGGGTTGCAGATTTTAGAAAAATTGAAAGAAGGATCTAACACGAAAAACTATGGCCATTTTAAAGTCATTATGTTTTCAGCTCATACTGAATGGCAATATATTAACCGAGCCATCAAACTAAAAGCAGACGGCTTTATTTCCAAAACGGTTGAAGCCAAAGAGCTACAAAACCTCCTTATCAATACAATTCAAACGCCCGAATCAATACCAACCTACTCCCAAGATATTGCCGACATTATCCAACGCTATGCCAAACAAGAGACCAGTCAAAAACTGACAGGAAGAGAAATGGAAATTTTACTTGAGTTAGCTCAAGGCAAAACTAATCAAGAGATTTCAAAAAGCTTGTTTGTTGCCGTTAAGACTGTAGATACACACGTTGGCAACCTGATTAAAAAACTACAGGTAAAAAACCGTACCCAGCTTATCAGTAAGGCGTATGAGGAAGGTTTATTATAAATAACTCTCGCCCTTAAAAAAACAGCTTTATTCCTATCCCTCGCTTCCCCCAAAGTGTCAAACATCCGGTATAATAAGGACATCATCACTAGGTATTATCACTATTGGCAAAATATGACGACCATGGGACAGCATATCTCATCATCGTCAAACAATTTACATTTGTAGTAAAATGAATTTAAAGTCGGTATAATGGTCTTGGTCACCTTACTAGGTGGTCATCCACACCAACCGTCGGGGAGTCATCACACGTGAGTAGTCAACATCAACGATCATTGTTTCATATTGCCACCACCATGGTTGCCTTAGGCACTTTGGGATTGGTTTCATTTGGTGCACTGCGTTCAGCTAACGCTGGTTTATTAAATGAATTTGATATCACCACGGACACTGAGCGTAAAGAAGTTAAAGTGATTCTACACACCGATCAACGAGTTAACTACAACACCGATAAGTCAGGTAGTAAATTCACCATCAACCTTAAAGATACTCAAATGGGCGGAGACCTGAAAGATCAAGGTATGCCCGTTAAAATTGACAACGTCAATAAATTTATTGGCCGTGCCGTGCCCGTTAAAGGTGGCGATACCAAAATTATTATTCCTAACCTGCCTGTTGAAGAATATTCCATCTCGGTGTTGCAAAAGCCAAGTAATAAACCTGCTCATCTTATCGGCACCACTGTTGTTAACGCCAAGCCGCCTGCCATAATTCAAGCTAAAGCGCAGCCTGAATTGCCACCTGCAATGCAAACGCCACCTATTACTCAGCCTCAACCTGTAGCTTATACAGCTTCAGTGCCATCAAACATTACACCGCAACAAGCTAAAGCCATCGAACATCATCGTAATGCGGTAACCAGCTCGCAAAAAAAGGCGACCGCTGTTGCCTCCATAAAACCTTCTGTGAAACGCCGTACAAAAAAGGCTCCTACCACGGCCACAAAGCCTAAACCTAAAAAAACATATACGGTAATTGCCTCAAACAACCAAAAATCAGTAACCACACCAAAGCCATCACTCATTTCGCGTGGCTTCCACACGGTGAGCACCATGCTCTCACCTCAGCCTAAAAAAATAGCAATGAAACAAACAAAGCCAACACCTAAAGCGATAAAAAAGAGGCCTAGCGTGGTATCAAAGCCAACGGTTATGGTTGCAGCTCTGCCTCAAAAAACCACTCCAAGCACTGCTCCAATGACCATGCTCAACGTGGCTGATGAGAAACCCACAACAGCAGTGGCAATGCCTCAGACTTATACCGTTGTTCAAGCAGTAACCCCTGTTAAACCTACGATTACCGATATCAGTGATGTGACCATTCGGACTCAATCAAGTCCACCTAGTATTATTTCTAACCAGCCTGCTCAGTCTTCTCAGTTCCAAACCTCGCGCTCTATGCCAACCATCGTTAGCACGAGCAACGCATCTGGGCGTCATTATATGGCCATTAACCCACGTACACCCATTCAAACACGTCGTATCATCAGTCGTTCTTCAGCCCATTCTGGTCGGTTGCCTATTGTCATTCGTGGTGACCAAATCACTGACCCCAATAAACCTGAAATGGACGACACCAGTGATCTATTAAACGATAGCTTGTCTGAATCTATTGCTGAAACTGGCCAACCTGCCTACAATAGCCATTCCACAAAACGTTACCAACGACGCAGCACAGCTCGCGGTTCCGAGGAAGCGATGACGGCGTTATCAGTTAGTGATAGTGAACGCTTAGCACAAGGTGGCGTTGACGACCCATTGTGGTACATCCATAATTTACCTGAAGGTCAAACCGACCCGAACGCAACACTCCAGTTAACAAGCATTCTCCCTGAAGAGGGGGGAGCTATCGCCCAAAACCGAAACTCATCGATTCAGGGGTATGCCTCCGATTCTCCATTTGAAGGCCTGAAACTATGGCTAACGGATGCTTCTCAACAGATTCCTGTTTGGATGTATATTGTTCTGGCTCTGTTCTTTGGTGGCATTGGCCTCTTTGCTATTACCGGCGCCTTTGTCATGTTGAAAATGCTCTTCAACAAAAACACACCCTCTGATGTGCCTTACGTCTACCTTCACCCCTCATCCGTGCCCAACGGTGTACATCAACCTGAAGCCTTCAATGGCGTGATACCACACAATCCAAGTGCGCAACGGCCCCTACAGAACGATATCAAAATCAAAGACACCAGCCACATCAACCCTGATGCCTACCTTAAAGCATCATCAGAGAGGCAGACAGGCTATAACAACACCAGCAAAAATTACGCAACATCGCCTCAAACTCAAGAAGAAAGCCGTTTTGGAAAACTGGTTCGCTTTCCAACAAAACGTCGTAAAGAGCTCTTTAGAAAAACTGCAGTCATACCGAACACGCAACCCGCAACACGGTAGTTTCAACGAGGTTCGAATCTAAGGTTTAGTAGACACCCATTTGTCGCAGTTTAATACGGATTTTTGGATCGGGCGGAATGTTACCGCCTGATTTTGTCATGTACTCCTGATAGGCTGCCTTAGCTTGATCAGGCTGGCTTGATAACTCATAGTACAAGCCCCAAATATAATACGCTGGCCAAAAATCCGGATTGGTCGTCTTTACTTGCTCTAAGGCACGACGTGCTTCATTCATCTCACCACGTGCCAGGCCTGCTTCAGCAAAGCCAGTAAGTGCGGGTAAATGTGCGGGATCAGCATCCAATACTTTTTCATAACATTTACTGGCTTTTTTGTAATCACCTCGGCGCATCGCTTGATCCGCATCTTGATAATGTGAACTTTCAGCATATGAGACAAAAGCTGTAGCAAACGACCCAATTATACAAAGGGCTAAAGTAATTTTAGCTATTGATGTCATTTGGTTAATACTCATCTTAAACACTCCAATCGAAGGTAACAAATTACGTATTATGGCCATCCTATCACAACGACAACCACAGCTTAGAAAATCGACCGTGGCCACCATTTATAAAAATAGCGACCAAGTAGTAGTTTACGACGGTTTTCTTTGGTAAGAGTTCCACCCACATCCTCCTTCATACAAGTTTCAATAGTGCCGTAATCTCTCTAAACAAAGGCATTGGAAAGCTTCTTTGCTTATGGTATAGTCTCGATAATACATTGATATATTTTCAATAAAATAATTATTTAGTGACAAAGGAGTAGAAAGGCATGGCCGCTACAATGACAAAATCTATGTTTAAGCCTGTGACCCTTGATGATATGGATCACTTATCCGCTGGTAAAAAAGCACGTCTTCACCGGATGTTGTATCAATTTGGGCCTGGTAATGGCACCTTAATGTTCTTACCTGTTGATCAAGGTTTAGAGCACGGTCCTGTTGACTTCTTTGAAAACCCAATCTCTGAAGACCCTAATTTTCAATGCCGCTTGGCTGTTGAAGGCGCTTACAGTGGCTTAGTATTCCACTACGGTCTTGCTGAAAAATACATCCGTCCTTACGCTGGTAAAGTACCTTTGGTTGTTAAAATCAACGGTAAAACCAACATCCCTTCTGATGCAGACGCGTTTTCGCCTTTAACCGGTTCGGTTGAAGATGCTGTTCGCTTGGGTGCTGATGCGATTGGTTACACCTTGTACGTGGGCTCCCCATCGCAAGATATGGATATCACCCAATTCTTAGAAGTACGTCGTGAAGCTGACCGATTGGGTGTACCTGTAATTATGTGGGCCTACCCTCGTGGTGCTGCCATTAAAGAAAAAGGCGGTCAAGACAGTCTTTACGCCGTTGATTACGCAGCGCGTGTTGCCTGTGAATTGGGCGCTGATGTTGTGAAAATCAACTTCCCTAAAGTTGATAAAGCCGCATGTGCTGGCTCACCAAAACCTTACGATAACTATGACATTAGTTTTGAAGAAGGCGTTCAAAAAGTCGTTCGCTCTGCTGGTAAAACAATGGTCTTGTTCTCCGGTGGTAGTAAAGTCAGTGATGACGATGTACTAGACAAAGCTAAACTGGCAATGGATGCCGGTGCAACGGGGTTGATCTTTGGACGTAACATGTGGCAGCGTCCAATGGATAATGCCCTAAGTACAACTACCCGAATCAAGGATATGATGGCGAACTACTCTCGCTAAACAAACTTAAAAGAGGGTAGGTATGTCACCTACCCTCTTTTATTCTCCACTGTAATTTTTTATACGCATTTAAAAAGGAGTTCTTTCTATGAGCGCAAATGTAGCTATTAACGGATTTGGTCGTATTGGTCGGATGACCCTACGTGCCGCGTTATTAAACAACAATGTTGATTTGAACGTGGTGGCCATCAATGACCTTACCAGCCCATCACAACTGGCTCACCTGTTTAAGTATGATTCTGTTATGGGTCAATTCAAAGGTGAGGTTTCCCACACTGATAACAGCATTACCATTGACGGTAAAACAATCAAAATTTTATCCGAACGTGATCCAGCTAATCTACCTTGGAAGGAGATGGGTGTAGATGTTGTTCTTGAATGCACAGGCTTTTTCACCAAAGCCGAAGACGCTAAAAAGCATATTACTGCCGGTGCTCAAAAAGTTATTATTAGTGCCCCAGCCAAAGGCGAAGACATCACCTTGGCTCTTGGTATTAATGCGGATGAATATGACCCCGAAAAGCACCACATTATTTCTAATGCAAGTTGCACCACAAACTGCTTGGCACCACCATCTAAAATTATTCACGAAAACTTTGGTATGGTCAGTGGCTTAATGACAACCATCCACAGCTACACTGGTGACCAACGTTTACTTGATGCACCGCATAGTGACCCGCGTCGCTCACGCTCTGCTGCATTGAGCATGATCCCTACATCAACCGGTGCGGCCAAAGCCATTGGCTTGGTTATGCCTGAGCTTAACGGTAAGCTTAACGGTATCGCTGTTCGTGTACCTACACCAAACGTAAGCTTGGTTGATTTAACCTTCACCACAGACAAACCGGTTACGGTTGAAGGCTTAAATGCGGCGTTCAAAAAAGCCAGCCAAGGTGCTTTAAAAGGTATTTTAGAATACTGCGAAGCACCTTTGGTAAGTAGCGATTTTATTGGTAACGCACACAGCTCCATTGTGGATGCCGCCTTAACACAGGTAATGGGCGACCATTTTGCAAAAGTGGTTGTTTGGTATGATAACGAGTGGGGCTACAGTAACCGTCTTGCGGAGGTTGCCCAGATGGTTGGAAAAAAGTTGCCAGTAACCGCCTAGATTAAACTTAAAACGCCGGATCACCGAGGATACACCTCATCGATCCGGCGTTTTTAAAATTCATTCTGTTTTTTACTATTTTAAGAGAGGGAGACTTGTTATGAGTTCATCATCACGCCCCATTGTCATTGCTGGCAATTGGAAAATGCATAAAACTATCGATGACGCACTAGATTATACCGGTGCCTTGGCCACGCTATGCAATAAAACGAGCTTACCAGATAATCTAAACGTGATTATTGCCCCCTCATTTATTGCCCTCTCAAAAGTTCAAGATAAACTCAACTCACTTAATGCACCTATTTGCGTGGCAGCTCAAACCATGGAGGCTTCTGATGAAGGGGCTTATACAGGCGAAACCTCCCCCTTAATGCTCACTGATTTAGGATTGAAGCATGTCATTTTAGGGCACAGTGAACGACGTCAGTACTATAACGAAACCAGTGACACCGTTGCCTCTAAAACAACTGCCGCTCTATCTCACGGGCTTATCCCTATTGTGTGTGTTGGTGAAAGTGACGCAGAACGAAGTGCCGGTTCAACGGACACCGTCATTAAGAATCAGTTATCTGTTGTATTGGATGCGCTTAAAAAAGAAGACGTCCCTAATATTATGGTGGCCTATGAACCCGTTTGGGCAATTGGTACCGGTAAAACATGTGATGCCGCTGAAGCAAACCGTGTGTGTGCATTAATCCGAACCTTGATTAATACCTATGGTGAAGGTGATCGTGTTCCGGTGTTATATGGTGGTAGCGTCAAAGCACAAAACAGCCCTGAGCTATTGAGCCAATCCGATGTCGATGGTGCCTTAGTGGGTGGTGCAAGTTTAGACCCCAACAGTTTCTACGGTATCATTGAAGCGGCAATGCAACTACAAACCGCCAACGCCAACTAATTTAGTACTGAAAATCGTCACTTGAACAGGAACTTCTATATGACACTATCTACTTCTGTACAAACACACTCTAGTAAAAATACACTTTCTTCTTCTACTGATCGTAGTGTAACGCTTGGCATTGTACGGTTAGACCATGCACCTAAAACAATTCCTAACTATGCCACAACAGGCTCTGTAGGTATGGATTTGCAGGCAGCTACCACCGAGCCCATGGTATTAAAACCGATGGAACGCACACTGATTCCAACCGGATTTGTATTTGAAATTCCTGAAGGCTACGAGTGTCAAATTCGAGCACGCAGTGGCTTATCCATTAAACATGGCATCACCCTTATTAATGCCGTAGGAACGATTGACAGTGATTATCGTGATGAAATCAAAGTCCCGGTGGTCAATTTATCCACAGAGAGCTATACCATTTCGCCCGGTGATCGTATTGCACAAGTCCTACTGGGCCCCGTAT
>CAYGPY010000139.1:0-7363 GCA_964351765.1 uncultured Vampirovibrionales bacterium | reverse complement strand
GTATCTGAATGCGTATCCTGAAGGGTGGCAACAATTTAAAAAACAGTACCCCGATGCGGTTGAAACCCGCGAGCGCGATGACGTGATGAAGCACGCTTCGGATGTGTTATTTTCGAATTGGCAAAAATCAGAAACCACCCCGCTTGCTGAGTTTTACGAGTTACCTTTGTGTGTCACGCTCGATAATCTGGCATTGACGCGTGTGGAAATGAAAGAGCGTGTGATTGATGATATTGCCCAGCGCTTAACCAACGGCACACCCGCCGGTGATATTGCCGTGGTGCTTCCTACTGTGGATATGCTCACCAGTATTCAACTGTCATCAGCGTTGCATCGTCGTGGTATTGCCGTTGAAATGTTATCAGGGACACGTCGGCCTGTGGACGATCCGATGGGGCGTGTGTTCTTGTTGTTGCTTCAGTTGGTGAATGCCAAACAGTGGCAAACCGAACTCAGTTTTTGGGATTGGAAAACATTACTGGTTGCGGTGCTAGCCATGGGTGCGTGGCCACGAGAAAAACAAGATGCCTTTGCCCATTGGGTGATGCAGAATACGCTGTATGATGAGACGTCACACCATCCTATCCTGCCTGATTTAGACTCTCTTAATGTGACTGAAGAAAATACGCTGAGTGATGTGGTAATAAGTTCAAACCAAGTGTCAGTGTTATCAATCGGTGACATAGCGAGTATTCACGTCTCGTATAATGCTCTGCAGTCTTGGCTTGTGTCGGTTGAAACGTCACCCTTTGAAGATGTGCTGTATTCGGCGTTTGAAAATGTATTAGTAACGCTCGCCGATGAACACACGCGGATGGATGCCATTCAGCGTTTGTTTAACAGTTACACCTCGCAAATTCATTTAATGCATCAAATGAGTACGGTGATGAAGCAAAAAGAAGAGGCTGAAAAACTAGAGCGCCCTTCGATTTCTGAGATCACCACGCAAACCCAGCTCACCGATGTGTTAATAACTCACGGCAATACCGATACTGAAACCGACTTTGAAAAGCTCTGGTTTCAGCAAGTTAAAACAGGCGGTGTGGCTGATACACCCGTTGCACCCAGAGAATTAAATTCGGATGCGATTGTGGTGGGCACGCCTCAAAAACTCATTGATTTAGAAGTGCGTCGTCCTTGTTTTGTGTGGATGGATATCTCTTCACGCGAATGGGCTCGAACCGATAACGCTCCTTTGTATGATGCTTGGGTGCATCGTCGAGGCTGGGACGATAAGCTCGATGAACGTTTATCAACGCAAGAAAAAATTGATCGTATTGCCGCGGCTGACTTTCAGGAATCACTCATCCGACAACGTGCTGCTTACATCACAAAAAACTTGATGCTGTGCGCCACAAAAGAAATCAAAGGCTTTGATAGTGAACTGGATGACCTGGGATTTTCTCGCACCAGTTTGTTAAGTACGCGTTTTGTGGTGGCGCAAACCGAACAAAAAAATGACGAGCCTCCGATTGTGTTGCGTTCGGATCAAGCACCTATCTTAAATTACGATAAAGGCACCATGGCTGTTTCAGCTGTACCCGGAGCCGGTAAAACCTTTGTGAATGTGGCTTTGATTTTGCATTTAATTGAGAAGGGTATCGCGCCTGAATCGATTTTAGTTTTAACCTATATGGACAGCGCGGCCAAGACGCTACTTTCTCGATTGAAAAAACGGTTGCTCGGTAAAACACGTGCCTTGCCTGTTGTGTCCACCATTCACAGTTTGGCATTTCGTATTTTAACTGATGGCGATCATGCACTTCGACTGGGTTATGATCCTGAAACAGTTGGGGTGATGGATGATTTTGAAAGTGGTGAAATGCTGAGTGCGATTGCCGCACGCACGCAACCCGAATCAATGCGCTCAACCAACACGTGGATTCAGGTGGTCAAAAAAGGCATTACACATTCTAAAACCCACGGCTTAACGCCAGAAAAATTAGAAACCCTCGCGCGACAAGGCACGGTAAATTACCGCGTTATTGAATTAATTTCGGCTTACTCGCAATATCAAAGTCAACTGCACTCAATGGGCAAGCTCGACTTTACCGACTTGATTGTGTTGGCCGTGCAATTATTAGAACGCTACCCTGATATACGTCATCGTTATCAGCAACAGTTTAATGTGATTATTGAAGACGAGGCGCAAGATTCCTCACGCTTGCTGCAGCGATTTATTTACTTGTTGGGCAACGCCGCTGAGGATGCTACGGATTCAAAACAAATGAACTTGATTCGTACCGGTGATACCAATCAATCGATTACCACAACGTTTAGCTCGGCGGATACCAGCGTGTTTCGAGACTTCTTAAAGGATGCGGATCAGTTGGTGCAAATGGATCGCAGTAGCCGCTGTGCACCCGAAGTGATTTGGCTTGCCAATCAATGGATTGAAAAAGTAGGCAAACATCCTGAGCTCACTAAAACGTTTCAGCCCGTAGCGATGCAGCCGGTTGAAAATGATGCGGGTGTGCTGCAAAACCCCTCGTTGTTGTTGCGTCCCGAATCGCAATGTTTTGACATGGCCGCTCAAGAAGAAGCATGGATTGCTGAAAAAATTCATCAGATGAAAGACGTGAATCCCGATGTGTCGATTGCGATTTTGGTTCGCCGTAATAGTGACGTGTCTCAAATCACATCGATTCTGCATCGCTCTGGTATTCAGGCGGTGAGCATTACGGATAAGCTCCATGGCTCGCCGGTATTCTCGGTGATGTTAGCTGTGCTGCGTTTGTTGGTGACCCCCTCGGATGTCTCGCAACAGGCGCATTTATATGAAGCCTTGCGAGCGAGTAATCAAGCTTTGTTTGATGAGCGCGTGTTGGCTTTATTAAAAACAACGCCGCTTCTTTACACGCAACCCGATGCGTTGAAAGAGTATCCGGATTGGGTGCTTCAGTTGTATTACGACTTGATGGAACTTAATCGCTTGGCGTTATCAGGGTCGTTCCATCAATTGCTCATTCAAATGGCAGAGCGATTGTTTGCTGGTGTGGAAGAACGAAGCAATGCGTATTTGTGCGCCCTAATGGCTGACGAAATGATTGGGCGACAACAGTTAAGTAGCCGTGTTACGGCTGGTGATGCGCAAGGTATTCATGCAACCGATAAGCTAGGTGACCCGATGATGTCGCCTCTAGAATATGTGATTGAGGGCTTTGAGGCCTACCATCAATCGTGGGGTGGGCGTAAAGGTTTTGGCGAAATGCTAGAGCGGTATGCCGGTCATTTTGTACAAGTCATGAGTTTGCATAAATCCAAAGGTCAAGAATTTGACGTGGTGTTTATGCCGTTTATGCAGGCGGATTTATTACCTGATTCAGCGGCACAAATTAAAATGAAAGACGATGATAAGTTGCAGTTAGAGCTGGATCGTATTCTGGGTAAAACTGAGCTGAGTTTGGATCAATTGAAGCGAGAAAAAATTGAAGAAGAAGCACGATTGGTTTATGTGGGTGTGACGCGAGCCAAGCGTGCGTTGTATTTATCGAGTCATTTATCCGAAGTGACGCGCTATCATAAAGAGCGTTCGGTTATGCCGTCATTTGCTTTTGAGACCTTATCGGGTTTGATTGAGCATTTACCCGCTTCGCCTTTAAATACGGAGGCACCTGTCGTATGAATGCGGTGACGCCAGAAAAAACAAAAAACGATTTGGTGATGATTACCCCCGATCAGCTTAAAACGTGGACACGGTGCCAGAAGAAATTTTTGCTGCAATACAAACGACGTTTGCAATGGCCCGGTGATGCCCGTAATTTTGCCTTGGGGCGAGATGTCCACAAGTTGATGGATTATGTGTCGCGAGGTTTATCGGTAGAAAGCTTACTGCATTCGGCCACTGAAGATGTGCGTTTGTGTTTTGAAGGACTGATGCGACACGAGAGCGCACACTGGGAAATTTTAGCCAGTGAGTGGGCCTTTACCGTACCGTTTAAAGATGTGTTTGCGAATGATGACATATTAATGAGCCATAATGTTTGGCTGACGGGCCGGATGGATCGCGTGTCGATTCAACGGGGTAACTCACCTGAAGAAGATCGTATTGTGATTTTAGATTGGAAAACCGGAACAGCCACGCCAAAGCTTCCTGCCGATGACTGGCAAACACGATGCTATCTCTATGCCATGGTTGAGGCGGCCCCGCAGTTGCTGGGTCGAACCATTCAGCCTGAGCAGGTGTCGATGGTGTATGTGGAGGTTCGGCCTAAGGATTTGGTGAAAGATCCCAATGCAGTGCGTGTGGCGAGTGTGCCATATGATACGGCACTCCATACGGCTAATCGCTTAAGTATTGTGGGGTACACTCAGGCGATTCTTCAGGCCCAACAATACCCCCTTCCAGCTACGTGCCCCGATCCCTTTTGTGCCTATCGGTCTGTGTGCGGTATTTTGCAAACCAACCCTGAGGGCTCGGATGTATTAGAGGGTGACCAGAACCTAGCTCAAGATGAGCCTGATGAAGCCTATGCGATGCTAGATGACGATATTTTGTTTTGATATGTTTCTTTTATGAATGACATGAGTAGAGTGTTAGCAATTATTGCTGTGTTTTTGTTTTTTTGCTACTATGCTCCCAAGTAATCGTTTGATTCTATTTATAGCGTTGAATGATGACACTTCTTTAATAGGTATTAGAAGTGGGTGAATCACCAAATGGTGGCTTTCCCGCTTTTTTGTTTAAATACCTCTCACTTACGAAAGAACCTCACATTATTATGGCCAAGCAAAAACGACAACAGCCCGAAGCGATTAAACGCACCGAGCAAGAAATTAACGCGGTGGAAACCGCGGTGCTTGCGTTGACCGAAAAGAAACTGGACGGTCAGTTTGATGTGGTTAGTGTAGATTTTGAGCGTGAAGCGGGTAATTGGTACATTCGTATTTATGTTGAACTGCCTAAAAGCGCCGACAGTAATGACGGTATTAACCTTCAGCAATGTCACGAAGTAAGTCAATTGATTGATGAAGACGTGGATGCGCTATCGGAGACCTTGCCCGAATTGGCGAAGGTTCCTTATTATATGGAAGTGAGTTCACCGGGTTTATTTCGGGAACTTAAAAAAGAGCGTGAAATGAATTACTATCTAGGCGAACCGGTTAAGGTGATGCCATCCGGTAAGAAAAATACGGCCTATACCCCTGTTGAAGGCACGTTGGATGCCTATGATGCCAAAACAAATTCGGTGACGGTATCGGGTAAAACCATCGATCTAGATAGAACACTCTCTGTGTTTTTAAACCCTGTGATTAAACAGGTGGATGAGACATCCAAATAAAAAACGCTTTAATAAAGTTTTAAATTTAGAAAAATATAAAATATAAAATATAAAATTGAAAAACGTTACACTATTTGATTTCTTAGACAACCGAATAACAATCAAATAACAATTGAATACAAAAGGAGAAACACATTATGATTAAAGTTGGAACCGCATTACTAGAGCATGCCGAAACGCTGGAACGTGAGCGTGGTATTAGTCGTGAGGTGTTTTTTGACTCCTTACAAGAAGCGATGGTCGCTGCCTACAAAAAATATTCGGGCCTTAAAACCGTTAAAGGCATTGAGTGCGAAATTAATGAACGTGCCGGTGAGATTGGTATCTACGAGCAACGTGAAATCGTTAAGGAACTTGATCCTGAAGCCGATTTCTTGCAGATGACCTTGAAAGAAGCCCGAAAAATTAAGCCTGACGTTGAAGAAGGCGATATTTTAGAATTGGAAGTAACCCCTGATGACTTCGGTCGTATTGCTGCTCAGGCCGCTAAACAGGTTATTACGCAACGTATTCGTGAAGCTGAAAAGCAATTGATTTCTAAAGAATACGAAGATAAAAAAGGTCAGGTTGTTACCGCTGTTGTACAACGTATTGAAGGCCGTAACGTTATTCTGAACATTGGCCGTAGCGAAGCGGTATTGCCACCGCGTGAGCAAATCCCTTCAGAGTACTACCGTGTTGGAAACAAACTGCGTGTGTACGTGGCTGATTTACGTGAGACATCACGTGCGCCTCAAATTATCGTTTCTCAAGCCCACCCGGCACTTGTTCAAGAAGTATTTGAGCTAGAAGTACCTGAGATTGAAGATGGCATTGTTGAAATTAAGCACATTGCCCGTGAAGCCGGTTACCGTACAAAGGTGGCTGTTACCACGAGCGATCCGGATGTGGATCCACAAGGGGCTTGTATTGGTACTCGTGGTAGCCATATTCAGGCTGTTGTTAATGAGCTAAAGAACGAGAAAATCGATATCATTCTTTGGTCTCCTGAATTGCCTGTCTTTATTACTAATGCCTTGGCACCAGCGCAAATTATTAAGGTAGAAGTGCTGGATTCAGAGCGTCCACGTGCCTTGGTTGTTGTGCCAGATGATCAGTTGAGCCTGGCCATTGGCCGTGACGGTCAGAACGTGCGTTTGGCCGCGAAACTCACTGGCCACAAACTTGATATTAAGAGCCTGGGTCAGCTTGAAGAAGAGTACCGTCTTGAAGACCAAGAGCTTCAAGAAGAACGTGCCAAACTTGAAGCAATGGCTGAAGCCGGTGAATTGCCAGAAGTAGAAGGCGCTGAAACTCCTGTTGCTGAAGCAGCAACCCAAGACAAGGCGGCCGACGCTCCTGAGGCAGAAACAAGCGCTGAAGCACCCGCTGAATCCACTGAGGCAGAAGCTGTTGTTGAAGAAGTGGCTGCAGAAAAGCCCGTAGAAGAAGCTGAAGCCCAAGAGTCTTCTGCTGAGGCAGAAGCGCCTAAAGAAGAAGCTAAAACTGATGACGCTGAAGAAGCAAAAGAAGAGCCTGTTTCTTAGTTAAAGCGATAGGCTGTTTACGATGACGGAACAACGTCACGATTTGACAGAACACAGCGATGCGAAGCAACCCCATGTTGTTATGCGTCGCTGTGTTTCGTGTCGTCAATTAAAAAACCGGCAAGAGATGGTCGGGATTACGCATAATCGGTTCACCAATGCGTTTATTATCAATGCCTATCAGCAGTCGCCTCGCTCAAAAGATCTGAATGGCCGAAGTGCTTGGATCTGCCTTGAACACGCTTGTTTGAGTAAGGTATTAAAGGGTAAACAATTACAAAAGTCGTTGAAATGTCAGCTTCCCGATGCTATAATAGCCTCGCTGAAAGGCTGTCAGGCTGAAATTACGAGTCAAATACCGGTGAAAAACGACTGATTTACGTTTATTTTAGCCAAATCGGCCTAAAAGGCTTTTTTATTCACTGTCTTCTCGATACAATAGGTGATATTAATCTATCGTCGTGTACCTGTGTTTAGAGGTGAAATACGATAGTTGTAAAAGATTTTTTGAAACACGCTCAATGCGTACATATGATTAACTTTAAGGTTAAAAAG
>CAYGPY010000138.1:0-7365 GCA_964351765.1 uncultured Vampirovibrionales bacterium | reverse complement strand
CGGGAATTCCGTAAGAGTGTAGATAATAAAGAAGCGCTATTAGGCGTGGTAGAAATTTTATCGCTGTTTTTGGTCAATGGTGGGTATTCAAAAATTAAAGCCGGTACCGACGCGATGAAAACAGAGGCGTATAAAGCCACCAATGATAACGTGGTGCGAGGCAAAATGTTACTGGAGTCCCAAGGCGCTATCTTTATGAAGCTCTTTCAGGCATTGAGTACCGTTCCGGGTTTCTTTGATCAGGCAACCTTGGATTCGATGGATACCTTACTTGAAGATGTATCCCCCATTCCCTATGAGTTGATTGCCAAGCAAATTAAAAAAGAATTTGGTAAACCCGTTGAGCAAGTCTTCGAGAGCTTTGAAAAAGAACACTTAAAAGCAGGCACCATCGCCCAAGTTCACCGCGCACGTCATAACGGCGAAGTGGTTGCCGTAAAAGTGGTGAAGCCCGGTGTTGAAAAAGAGATTGAGCACGATTTTAAAATGCTGGAAGCTTTTGTTGATTTTGTTGGCTTTATTTACCCCGAGTTTAAGCCTCGTGAATTTTTTGATGATTTTGCAGCGCGTTTTAAAAACGAAACCAACATGCGCTTGATGCCTGACGACCCTGAAGGCACTCCGATAGGTGAATCGGATATGTTGAAAACCCTTGCCAAAATACTTAAAGAGCATGATGCACAAAATGTTGTGGTACCTCGAGTCTATGATGATCTGACAACAAAAAATGTCTTGACGATGGAGTTCTTGGATGGCAAGAGTTTATTTGCGTTGTCTCAAGATCCCAATCAAACCGATCAACAACGCTACGACTTGGCCTTTGACTATCTGACCTTAGTGCTTAAGCAAGTCTTTGCTTATGGCGCGAGTCAAGCTGATCCGCACGCGGGTAACTTTCTGTATCAACAAGATAAAAAAGTGTTTGGCTTAATTGATGCGGGCTTGGTGTTCCTTTCTGAAAAAGAAGAGCGTGTCGATTTCCTCAAAATCTTAATGGCTATTTATGTGTCCAATCCTGATTTGATTGCCGAAGCGATGGCAAAAGATTATAAAGGCAAGCCTGAATACGATACCTTCCGCCAAGAACTCAGTAAGTCTGTTCGTCAGGTAGAAAACGAAGTCGCATCGATGAATGCATCGGATTCTGAAAAAACTGCCAGACGCTTTTTGGAAACCTATGGCCGCGCTGTGTTTGAAGGCAAGCAACTGGGCATGGATGTCAAAATCATTGAACCGTTGTTATTGAAGACCTTGTTTACAGCACTCACTCAGGCTCAAAAACTTCACCCTGATATGAATTTAAGTCGCCCAGTGATTTATGAAGTGGGTAAGTTTGGTTTGGATAACCTGCTTCAAAAACAAGAAGACATTGATTTTGTAACCAAGTTATTGGTGTTGGTTACTGCTGATAAACTGGGTGATTTGATTGGTGGTGTGGGTGGCGCTGCTGGTGGTTTAACCTCAAAAGCCGGTGATAAAGTGGGTGATAACCGTGTTGGCCGATTCCTTAAACGAGTGGGGCAAACCGTATCGGGTAAAAGCGATGATTTAGGTGATGTGGTCACCTCGGTTGGCGAGACTGCCGGTGAAGTGGCCCATGATGCCATTGGCGACAAAGTTGCTAAAACCGGTGAAAAGGTGCGTGATGCTATTGATAAACCCGGAGAGAACTGGGAAGACTGGAAGCGAAACCGGATAGACAAGAAAACCGATGAATCCAATGATGCTTCTTCTGATACGCCTGTGAAAACAAAACCAGCAACGGGTATTGATAAAGCCGTGTTGAAGACAGCGCGCAAAAATGGTTTAGAATTTTATGGCGGTGGCGAGCCTTCGAACGGGAACGTTGTTGCTCAGTTCAACACAGAGTACGCACGCGTTCCAAAAAATGTTCAACGTTTGCTTCAGAAAAATGATGTGCGGATTATCCTGACGACCAACGGCACGAAAGTGGCGGATTGGCTGAGCGATTATGCTGGTAAAAATACCCCTGATTTGCCTCAATGGCGAGAGAGTGACAAGGCTGTGTTGATTCCAGATACGTGGCCAATGCACGACAAAGCGGGGAAGTTCGGTAGTGGTAGTGTGGTCACGCACGAGCTGGGCCATGCTGTGGATTCGTTACTTGGACGTCCGAGTCGAAGCGATGATTTTAGAAGCATCATTGATAAGCTCGCCAAAGATAAATCATGGCCTTGGGCAGACTATGGCGATGACAAGGTATTTAGCTTAAAAACAAAAAATAAATCGGTAAGTGATCCGACAAAGCGTAAGTATAATGAAATTTTTGCACGAGCCTTTGATGACTATACCGACGCAACCCATTCCGACAGGCTACCGATGCCTGATGTTTTGAAGTATTACTTTGAGCGTTTGCTTGACTAGATCGTTACCAAGCCTTAAATCCCAATCTTTTTGAGCACCAGATAATCCATCCAGTGATCGGGTAAGAAGCGAAGCCGGTGTCTTAGCTTGGCACTTTTACCAACGAGATAACGCGCCTTAGGTTTTTTGTGCGTAAGACTCTCAAGCACCACGTCTGTTACGTGATGTACGGGGATCGCATTCTTAGCACTTTTTTGTGTGACGTTGACCAGTTTTTTTAGGCTGGCGTTATAGAGTTCGAGTTTTTCGGGTGGAATGCCTTTGGTTAATCCTTCAGCAGAATCCAGTGATTTTTCCCAGATGGGCGTTGCAATGGGTCCAGGTTCAATTAAAACAACGTGAACCCCCCAAGGTTTTAGTTCCATCCTAAACGCATTTGAGATGGCTTCCAGAGCGTGTTTGGAAGCGCTGTAGGCACCCATAAAAGGAATGGTGCTCAATCCGGCAATCGAACTGATGTTAATAATACGAGAGGCAATCGTATTTTGTTGTGGTTTGCGTGCATTTTTCTCTCGTAGATAAGGCAGGCAAGCTTGGGTCATCGTAAGCACACCGTTCACGTTAATATCCATCTGAGCTTGAAACCGGTGTAGGGGTAAACACTCCATTGGCCCACCAACAGCAATGCCTGCATTATTAATTAGAGCACTTAAACCGCGAGATTCAAGCAAAAACTGATGCGTTTCCAATAGGCGATCCATATCTGAGGTCGAGGTCACATCAAGTTGTGTTGGCAGTAGATTATCCGAAAAAGAACCCGCCTCTTTAAGCAGTCGTTTGCCATCCTTCTCGTTTCGAATACCTGCAATAATCGTGTAGTTAAGCGAGGCAAGTCTCAGGGCAATATCTTTTCCGATACCCGTAGAGGCCCCCGTGATAAGCACCACAGGATTCGTTTTACTTGCTGTTGTTGGATCATTTGTCATAAGAATGTTTCGATTAAGGTGCGATGTTACTGGTGTTTTTTTCTTTAAGTGCTTGGCGATGTGTTTTAATTACGGGCCTAATTTTTTCAGAAAGAACGGTGTTACATAATTCAAAATAGTGTTTGTCTGTTTTGAAATTATTTAAATGATCTTCCTTTGATTTAGGTTCCATAATATAAGATTGCTGCAGCTGCCACATGGGTTCTTTTAAAAAGTAGCTGAGTAGTTGTTCTTGATCTAAAACCGCGTTAAAAGCTTGTCGGGTTTTACGATACGTTGAGGCTGTACGCTCCCATTTTTTAGGTGCTAAATCAATTAAAGTATTTAGGTGAGTACCGAGCTCATCTGCTAAAATACAGAGCTCACTGCAGGATGAATCAAGACGTTCTAAATTTTCTAGAAGCGTTGTAGTGAAGGTACTTGAAGACGTTGATGATGAATCGGAGATGTCTGTGAAAAATGCTTCTTTCTCGATTATTTTTAGCGCGTCTTTTTTCATCATGTCATTGATAATATTCTCTAAAGAACGATTTTCAAACCCATTGATTTGTGCGCCCCCTGTTGAGGCATTATATAAGTCGGTTGGCGTTTTTCGGGTGGTATCGCTCGTTAATTCTTTTGCGAATGATTCAAACTGTTTTTTATAATCAACGTAATCGGGAGCCGTTAACAGCACTTCGCCATTTTGGCCTTCTACTTCAACCACGTCTGCTTCACGCGGTACGGTTACCGAATCATCACGAATCACGGCTTTACCGTCTTTAATTTCAGCGTGTACATTGCCTGCATATTGCTGTGTACCTTGAAATGCAAGATCTTGTCCGCACAAAATAAGCGGTGAGCATCCCATTGCAATCGTGGCTTGGGTGGCGAGTAACGAGACGGTTCCGCCACACGGAATACTAGGATGGTTTTCACCGCGTAGTGAATCCAGATAGGTTGCCATGTAAGGATAGTTGTCTAAATTGAGTACGTAGCGTTCTTTAAACGGCATGGTAAAACAGATATCTTCAGCAAACGGACTTAATAACAATCGCGTTTGGGTTGGTTGGCAAGGTAGGTTTTTTAGTTGGTAGGCAGGACCTTCAAAATCAAGGAAAGCAACAAAATCGGGCGTAATATTGTTTTCAAGAAGCACACGTAAGGCGCCTCCTACGGCAATAATCCAAAAAGAATCTTGATGCGTTTTAATGCGATCTAATTCCAGATCGAGTGACGGACCAGATGAAATAATCAAAGCAGGATGCTGCTTTGCCTTACCGAGTAATGGTGTAAAAGGTTTGGTGACAGGCAGATGTTGTAAGTTGTTTAAGAAATGATTAATCCAATCATAATGATATTTAAAACCAATATTGATATCGGTTTTTTGTTGTTCGGCGATCGTCATAATGTCGTGCATCAAAGGGGTAATCGTGTCTGACATCAGATACGCATGGCTGTTTAAAAGAAGAACATCGACTTCTTCACCAAAAATATAGCGGCTTTTAAGATGCGCCATGACAGCTTGATGCGTATGAGATAAATACACACGCCCTGAGCCAAATTGTTCACTCAAGTCAACATTCTCAAGCACAAACCGCAGAAGTTCTAAATCCGGTTCAAAAACAAAAATCTTCCCCTTGCTCTGCTGAAAGACTTCGTCCATCAGGTACCCTAAGCCAAGACCTAAAATAATATGATTACTGCGCACACCAGGGTGAAGCATCTTACGGCATGTTTTTTTGACTTCGGCGAGTGCGCCGTCAGGGTTATGAATAGGAAGGTTTTTCTCAGTATGAATAAGCGTGAAATCACCAGCCGGTGTTTCCAAGAGTTGATAGTCAGTCGTTGGAGATACCATCTGGAGTGCATCAACAACAGCACTATTTCGTGCATCGGAAAGTAATGCGTTTTTATTTTTATCCCAATACATTAAGCTGAACACGCTTTCTATTACACAGAACGAAACTTATTCAATCCAAACCATACTCATCATTGTAGCAAACTATTCTCTTAAGCGATATTTCATCTGTCTTTAGGCCACAGGGTAAGGCGTGATTACAGCAGAGGTGTTTTGATTGACGGGAATGCCCTGTGGAAGAACGGTATTTCGTTCTTTTTCAAGGCGTATAAAGGCTTCAGCCATAACAAGATCTTCGTGTGTATCCACATCAACCGAGCGGTGCCAAGGCATGTGATAGGCGCCAACACGACCGTAAGGAAGAGGCTTGTCAGATAAAAGGTCGCTTGTTTTACACAAATAGAGTGCGCCATTGGGCAGGACAAGTTGTTTTGAACTTAATTCGTTCGTTTTGCTCAGTGTATTTGAGCTTGAACACTCATAAGCCCAGTGCATTGGTTTTGAAGGTGTATGGACACTGATTAATGAATCATAGCTCTTACTTTGATGAAAGAGTGACCAACATTGATCAATATCATCGGCGGTGCGTAATGGCGATGTGGGCTGCAAAATGAGAATGTAATCAGGATGCTCACTCGTGTCAAACTGCTTTAAAAAGTAGCGGAGCGTGTCTTCTGTGCTGGTGCCGTCTAAACTTAGTGACTCAGGACGATGAAATGAGGGGATATGAATCCGTTCCTCATGCCTGCTAGACTTGGTTTTATACTCGTGATGGTAGTCTAGGAGACTCGAATCATCGGTAAATAGAAAGGCTTTGTTCTCTGGGAAGTACCGTGAATTGAATAACCCACTATTTTTTATGGCCTCAAAGGTGTAGTAGGCTAAGGGATTACCTTCAATGAGAGATAATGCCTTTCCTGGTAAGCGTTTGGAATTTTTTCGTGACGGAATAAGCCCCCAGACACTAGGTAGCGGTGTTTTTTGTTCTGGATAGACGTTGTTTTCAGTCATCGAAAACAGAATCCTGTGTTACTAAAAATGATGAATCCACTCTAATCATAGCGAATTGAGCGTCAATTCACCTCCATTAAACACTTGATTCCTGCATTTTCAGGAGAACAAAGCTTACGTTGTGGCGTCTTTGGCTTTAGTGGAGCTTAAGTTTTAGGTAGAAAAGATAAGAGTAGTGATTAAATAGTGCTATATAACTACATAAAAAGAGCCGTTAAGCTGTTTTAATAGAATGAATGAGACGTGTGTCTTGAAAAACTCCGTTTGAGTGGTTTTGACTGTAAATATCGATAAAAAACGAGAAAATTATTCCAATTCGTGACAAAATAGTGTGACGAACTAGTGAGAGGCTATTATGTTCAAAAAATTGCCGATACGTATCCCATTGAGTATTCCTTGCCTTGGTGTGGAGGAAGAACGTGCCGCTGTTGAATGCCTGCGCTCTGGATGGGTGTCGTCGGTCAGTCCTCAGGTGCAACAATTTGAGGATGAATTCAAAGCGTATTTAAGTTCATCGTATGCGGTTGCTACTAATTCGGGCACATCAGCACTGCACTTGGCTTTGCTGGCATTGGGTGTTGATGAAAATGATGAAGTAATTGTCCCTGCCTTGAGCTTTGTTGCCAGTGTGAATCCTGTTCGCTATGTGGGTGCTATCCCTGTTTTTGTGGATGTGGAAGAAGACACGTTTGGCCTTGATCCCGTTCTTCTTGAAAAAGCAATTACGCCTCGAACCAAGGCGATTATTGCTACACATTTATACGGTATGCCGTGTCAGATTCAGGCGATTATTGAGATTGCAGAGCGCTATAGTATTCCGGTTATTGAAGATGCTGCCGAATCTCTAGGGGCATCCGTGGACGGCCAAAAAGTAGGCAGCTTTGGTGCAGTGGGCTGCTTTAGCTTTAACGGGAATAAAACCATTACCTGTGGTGGTGGTGGTATGGCGGTTACTCAAGATAGCGCCTTGGCCAAAACAATGCGCCATTTATCGGTACAGGCACGTGAGCCAGGTATGGAAATCTCTCATGATGATGTTGGCTATAACCACAGAATGACCGGCTTATTAGCTGCAGTGGGCCTTGCTCAACTGGCTAAGCTTGATGGGTTTATTGAAAAAAAGACAGCCATCGCAAAGAACTATCACGTAAAACTGTCTAATTTATCGATACTTCATACGTTTTTTGAGGCGCAAGACCATAC
>CAYGPY010000137.1:7106-7377 GCA_964351765.1 uncultured Vampirovibrionales bacterium | reverse complement strand
AGACTATTATGATCAGACATTAAGTCAATCGATTGAATCAGCGTATCAATCGGGTGATTTGACGGGACTTGTAAAACAGCTTGTTACCATTGATGGTGATCTCCGAGGGACGTATCCCACACCTTTAATTTTAGCGATTGCAACTGGGTTTGATGAAGCCGTTATGCCCCTGTTAAAAGCCGGTGCAAACCCTGCTTTGCGTGATTTGAATTTTAGAACGGCATTGGATCTTGCGTTGGAGCTTACGAACTATGACGTTGCCAAGCAATTA
>CAYGPY010000137.1:0-7096 GCA_964351765.1 uncultured Vampirovibrionales bacterium | reverse complement strand
CAATTACTCGATGCTCAGCCATCTTTAATTGCGATACCCGATCGTCAGAAGCGAACTTGGTTAGATGGTTCGATTGAAGACCAAAATTACACCCAGCTTGATTTCTTGCTTAAAACAGTCGGGGCTGATGCGTTGGATGTGAATCGCTACGATCGTGATGACCTTGATGTGAACCCATTATTTAAAGCGTTTGAAAATGAAAATATAGATTTACTAAAAACACTAATTACCAACGCTGACAATGGTGTTGATATTGATATTCAAGATAATAGTGGGCGCACACCACTGATGTATGCGGTTCAAAATAACTGGCCTGATATTGTGGGTTTATTATTGGAAAACGGCGCCGATCCTTTAAAACCAGACAGCAGAGGCCGTTCTGCTGTTATTTTGGCATCAAGCCAACGCAAGTATGATATTGCGGCACGTTTAACCGAAGCAATCGATAATAATTAACGATAAATTTAAAAAACTCAAATCAAATCAAAGCGAAATACCTTTTAAAATCATCGAAGGATTCAGGTATGATCTCTCTTATTTCATCATACAAGGCACCCTTGCCGCCAACAAAACAAACGTCTGCTTTAAACGATTTGAAGCGGCAATTGTCAGTACGCTTTTCAGGTGGTGGTACGGGCACGGGTACCGATAATAATAACGATAATGATTCTGGCGCTGATAAGGCCAACGAGAGTACTAATTACTTGGATAAGTTTGTCTATCAAGGATCTCTGGATTCAAAAGGTGATGTAGATCAAACGCCTCAGCAAGAGGTCTCTGAAGCGCAAGAGCCTGAACCTGAATCCTTAACCGTTGACGATTCTAAATCCACGTTTGAACCGGGTAAAAAATGGAAGCGCCGTGAGCGCAGGCTAGCCGAAAAGTTATTTGATGATATTAAGACTGGTAAATTTACCGACGCGATAAAAAAGCTTGAAAAAGGGGTTCGCCTTGATTACGTTGATGATGAAACGGGCTATAATTTTTTAACACGCGCTATGGTGGATCCATCACCAGAAATGATAGCAGCTTTATTAAAAACCGGTATGGATGTGGATACCGTCGATGCTAAAAAACGCACCTTGGTTACCATGATGCTGAATAACCCAGATTTGCCTACGGGTATAGCTAATTTGATTTTTAGTTACAAACCTAAAGCACTAAGTCGTAGCCTTAAAGATCAGCACGGCTTAAACATGCTGATGGAGCAAAGCCGGACGGACGTATTTAAAAAGATGTTGGATGCAGGTTCAAGGCTGGATCTGCCAAGCTTGAGTGATGATGTATTAGCAAACTTATCTGAACCGCCTTTAATTAGTGCTATCCTTCAGAACAAACCTCTTGAATTGGATTTGATGTTGACGCATCAGACTCGCCCTGATTTGAACATTCGTGGTCATGAGTTTATGACACCCTTGCATGCAACGGCCATGGTTAATAGTACCCGTATGGCTGAAAAGTTTTTAGCCAGAGGTGCCGATCTTGATGTGTTTGATGAAGATGGCGATAGCCCGTTTCATCAAGCTGTCATTAGTGCGATTGAAGAGCATCAAGACCCATCAGAACTGCTTGATTTGATGGTCGCTCACCAGCCTGACCATATTGCGTTGGTTGATCAAAAAAACACACTAGACGGTAATACGGCTCTTCATCAAGTTTTTCTTGAGCCGACTCGTCCTATGGAATCCGATAGTGTGGATCCAATTGTGGATTTGAAAATTAAATTGGCAGTGCGTTTGGCTAATAAACTGATTACCGATTTCGATGCCGATATTAATGCTAAAAACGATAACGGTGAAACCCCATTGATGCTGGCTTTAGATAAAGGCATGTGGGATGGCGTTGATTTATTATTGGCCAATCCATCGCTTGATTTGAGTGTGGCGGATAAGAACGGCCGTACTGCTTTAGAGCGTTTTGAATTAAAAACAGGATGTAAGATGATTGACCTTGTCGCTTTTGCGGCTAGTTCAGATGAAGCGATGTTTGCCCGCTTGAAAAAACTGGATGAGCTGGGTCTTAATGCGTCGAACTTATCAGCAGCACGTATTCCAAAGAGAACAGACGAGCAGTTAGGTGCTATTCGTCGTTTGTTTAAGCATGAGACGCTACCTAAGAGCGTTCTTGAAAATACCACTATGAATAGTGGGCCTGTTTATACGGCGATGACAAATAAAAATTACGATGTGGCGAAATGGTTGCTTGAAAAAATATCTGAAACAAACTCGGATGGTTTGGATGTGGTGTATGTGGGCGGTGATAAGCCTGCAAACTTACTCTCTCTCGTTGCATTGGATCGCTCTGCTGAAGCATTAGAGATGGCTGAGTTCCTTCTGGATAAAGGCGTGAGTCCTTTACGTCCATCAATGTTTTCTGCGTTAAGCCAAGCCGTTCAGGCAGCTAATTTATCTGTGGTGAAGCTGTTTGTTGATAAATTAGATACGTCGATTGATACCACACCATTAGGAAATGCGCCCGTATTTAATGATTTCTTTAATACAAAGTTTGTTCATGATGTGGGTGTTAAAGACGAAGAGGGTAACCCTGTTAAAACACCAATAGCGATGTCCTATGGTGTATTGAGTTATCTAGCAGAAAATGTAAAAGACATGAATGCACTTGATACGTTTGGTAAGCATCCGCTCATGTACGCTTTTGAAAAGAGTGACTGGACAGCGTTTAATATATTACTCGATCATGGTGCTGATTTAAGTGCGCCTGCTGGCGATGATAAAACCGTACTCGATCTGATTCAGAAGCACGCTTACGATAACAATATAGCTGGCGAACCGATTTCATTAACAGAAGTATTGGTGTCGGCAAAACAAATCGATTTAGCCAAGCGACTGATTAAAGAGCAAGATCTGTTGAATCTAAACAGCACTGAAATGCTGAGCATGATGGATAAGCCTGTTCGCGATAAATTAAAACCTGAACTACTTAAACATCATAGTAAGTTATACGTTGGTAAGTCCGGTGAGACGATTTCAGACGGTACGAACCTGATGAAAGAACTGATAGATACCAATAGCGATGTAACCGACTGGGTTAAAAAAGAGCCTCAACTTCTTAATGAGCAACAAGCAGCGCAGTCTTATATCTCATCGCTGGAATATGCCTTAAAGCCAGAAACTTTACGTAGCTTCCACACCCTTATTAAGGCAGGGGCGTCAGTGGGTGTTCAGTCCCATGTGACGGGCAACAATATATTTCACTCACTGCCATATTTACTGGACTCGTTAATGACTCAGAGTAGAAATAGTGCAAGTAAGTCGATTTTTGACAGACTAAATGATCAGCTTGAGAACGACTTGGAAATCAATCCGTTAAATGTGCCTAACAAAGAAAATAAAACTCCATTTGAGAGTCTTCTAGCCGAAGCATGTGTCTTTGGTGATGACACCTTACAAAAGGGACACATTACTGCGTTTCTGACTAAATACATGGCTCACGGTGCTGAATTGCGCCCATCGTTTATTCGTCAAACGGAATCCATAGCAAAAGAAACCTTAGGACAATATGATATTGATACCAATATTATTGCGATGATTGAAAGTCATGGCTATCCGGGTATGGCTGAAATGTTATTGCATAAATATAACGAACCCGAATTGCTGAATAGCATTTCACACAATACGTTGATCTCATTACTAAAAAGTAATCAACTCGATCTGTTTTCACTTATTTTGAAAAAAGCCAAAGAGCAAAACAATACACCGGTTCTTAACATGATAAAAGAAAACGCAGGCGAGTTACTGCTAGCGTGTCTTGCTGACTCAGGTGATGTGGCGACATCGGCCTTAAAAATATTGATTGCTTTTGAACCAGACCTGATTAATGCTGAGTTGGTTCAAGCTCCGTTCTTGTTAGAAACCGCACGTAATGAAAAATATAATCTTGCCCAATTTGCTATTAATAATAATGCCGACGTGAGCGCTAAAAGTAAAAAAGGGTATAGCTTGCTCTTTATTCTGATTAACAATCTGCGTAAAGACAAAGCTCAAAAAGTAATGATGATGTCCTTAATTGATCGGGTTTTAAAGAAAGAACCAAGCTTGCTTAATGAGGTCAATCCAAATGGGCATACGCCATTAATGAGTGCGGTTCAAGCTCAGGATTTAGACGTGGTTAAAAAGTTAGTTAAAGCCGGTTCGGATTTAACCGCTGTCACCTCTAAAGGCAACAGCCTTAAAGATTTTGTTGATCGTTTTGATGCTGAAGAATCGGGCATTGGTGCATATCTAGAAAGTAAATATCCTAATGATATCGATGCGCAAATTGCTTTGAAAAAAGCGGCCTTGGAAGAAGAGGATGCGCCTTTGAATCGTCCTGATGGTAGACCTACTGAAAAAGGGCGCGCTGCTGCGATTGAGGCTTTAAAAAAAGCACAAAAAAACTTAGATAAGTAACCTCTTTATTGTGGCGTTGTTACAGTTCGTTGCCTCTTTTTGAATCCGGCTTTAGGTGTGCTATAGTGAGCCTTACCGCACAGTTTTTGCTTGCAAGAACACAGTCTGGTTGATGGCGGCGCAAGTCGGATGAACCTTGTCAGGGCGGGAACGCAGCAGCAATAAGTCTTTGCTTGTGGGTGCTATCGTTTTGCCAGACTGGTGCGGCTTTTCTCTGCTTTATAGATGCTGATTTGTGGGGAATGCCAAGGGTTAGTTACAGAGTTTAAGGCTTTTTGATAACGTGAGTACGCTCCCAAGCGACAATGATGTGCAGGAACCTGCTTATATGCCTGCTCACAATGAAGCGGTTGCTTTAGGAAGTGATCATTATATAGACCCTCAGACGGGTTTAATTAGTTGGACGAGCCTATACCTTAAAAACCGCGGTTACTGCTGTCAGTCAGCCTGTCGTCACTGCCCTTATGAGGATAAAGACGTTTAAGAGAACTTAAATAGGGTTAACCCTATTACTATAGAGTGAATCGGGTGGATATTCTTTGATATAGCGATGCTTAGGCATTGCTTATTAGCATTGAAATGTAAAGATTGTTAAGGAAAACACGTCTATATAGCAATAAAAGCAATCATATTGTTTTTCTATATATAGATGGTAGTGGTACGTCCTGACATGAATATCAGTATGTAACCGTCATCACGATAGAGAAAATAGCTTAGTTCTCTAAGCAGGCAACGTACAGTTCGAAGGGAATAGATCACAATGTCAGCATCGCCGGCAGCGTTTATCAATAATTTTAACGGGTTTCTTAAACGAAATAACCCGGTAGAAGCGATTGCCCTTGGCATGGCTCAGACATTGTATAACTTGGTTACCTTCAGAAGCCGTATGAAACTCTATAAGTTTAAGTATCTGATGGAGCTTGAAAAGCTTGAAAAGATGCAAGCCGTACTCGGTGCAAAAGGTTTTTACAAAGCGTCGTCCAGTGACAGCGCAAAGATGAATCGCGTTTACTAAGCGCAATACATTTACTTTATTTATCAACACTTGGGGAAGTGGAAGGTCGAACACAATACCAATAACAAGTAGGGAATATCAAAATCCAATAGGATTTGTAGGGAATTAATTTAGGGAAGTTACACGATGGGATTTGCTGCTAGTCAAGCAAGACTGCTCGGTTTGATTGCTCGTAAGAGTGATTTAGAACTTGAACAGCACTTTATTAATCAACAGCGTATGTACCTGGGGAATATGACCTCCGGCTTCTTTAACCTGCAAGCCAAAATGGAGCCTGAATCCCAAGCCGCTAAAGTTTTAGAAGCTCGTATTCAACAGCTTCAGCAAGCTGATAAACAGCTTGAAATTCATCTTAACCGAATTAATTCACAGCACGAGGCCGTGGGCACTGAAGTGGATGCTGTTCGTAAGGTTATCAGTAAGAACATCGCCGGATCGTTTGGTCTTGGGGCGCGGTAATTCGTTTGATTTTAGTTATTAGTTACTTTGGTTTCTAATGTTCTTTTGATTTTGGTGTCAGGGGAGTGTTGGGGCTTTTTGTTTTACGGTTTCGATCGGGCATCCGTGCCCGCTCAACCGCCGCCGACGTCCTGTCGGCTAAAACAAAAAAGCCCCAACACCCCCCTTCCGGTTTATATTGCCGTGTATTATGACTTTAAATTAAGAAGTTAAAATTAGTGCTTTGTTTATAGTGTTTTAAATAGCTGAAGTTCTTTTGATTCCATTAAATCTACCAGATGTGTATGTTGAGAGGGTTGTTTTTTAGCCGACAGGACGTCGGCGGGCGGTTTCGTTCGCAGGATGCGAGTACGAACCCGTAAAAAATAACCCTCTCAACATACACATCCACGGTCGTCTGAAAAAAACTAGTTTTTGCCTTTCACTCGGGCTTTCACTAGAATGAGAGTATAGATAAAAAAGAGAGTGAGTGAAAACTTTATTATGCCTTCAGCCAAGCAAAAGCTAACTAGTTCTACTGCTAAGAGTAAGTTTAAAAAAGAGGCGCTCTCTTTGGGGGGGATTGCTTGGGAAGAAAAATCAGAGCAATATTGCGACTATCGCCTTGATGGCTTTGTTTCTGTTCCTGAATCAGGTTGGGTGCGTATCAAACAATACACCAATGGCACTCTGTTTTTAGAAGCCAGTAGTGATGCGTTGTTGGGGCTGATTAACGGTGAACCGCTTCAGCCTTCACTGGATGGTATGGCTTCCTCCACCCCTGCTAAACCCTCAAAATCGGGGAAGCCCAGTGGTGATTTGAACATGACGGGTACCTATATTGGTACGGATGAATCGGGTAAAGGCGACTATTTTGGGCCTTTGGTGGTTGCCGGTGTATTGGTAACCGATAAAACAGCCCCCATTTTGCGTGAGCTGGGTGTGGATGACAGTAAAGCCTTAACCCCTAAAAAGATTGATTCATTGTATCAAGCCATTATTGATACTGTGGGTACCGAGGCCATTAGTGTGGTTGAAATTGGACCGCTTAAATACAATCAGCTCTACAAAAAATTTAAACAACGCGGGCAAAATTTAAATCATATGCTGGCTTGGGGCCACGCTACGTGCATTGAGAATTTATTGGAGCTTCACCCTGATTGCAAGCAAGCTGTTGCGGATCAATTTGGTAATGAGCGTTATATTCTCAGTCAGATGAAAGACAAGGGTAAGC
>CAYGPY010000136.1:4907-7668 GCA_964351765.1 uncultured Vampirovibrionales bacterium | reverse complement strand
TTGATCGACCGCACGTTTATAGTCATCAGCCATTTGGCTGTAGCGCAAAATCTTATCAAAAAATTGTCGCAAATTATCTCGCATCGTACCCGTCATTGTACCCAAAGCAAGATCTTTAAG
The DNA here is from genome assembly GCA_964351765.1 of uncultured Vampirovibrionales bacterium. Taxonomy (GTDB): domain Bacteria; phylum Cyanobacteriota; class Vampirovibrionia; order Vampirovibrionales; family Vampirovibrionaceae; genus CAYGPY01. The sequence continues at coordinate 7,548 of CAYGPY010000136.1, read as the reverse complement.
ATATAGAAATGGAAGCCACAGAAAGAGGGCGAGCTTCCCAAACTCTTTAAAGTTATTCGTAGCGTAAACATAGAAATGGGAAGCCGGAGAGGGCTTCCCAAGTGACCGTGTTTTATCGACAAATAAAATTTAAAAATTGTGCTTGCTGTGTGGTGTATTACTCTGGTTGAGAGGATTCGTTATAGTGATCCGTCTCGGTAACGTGCATCATACTGAGATACTCTTCAATGTCTTGCGAACTTAAATTGAATCGGCGTAATTCTCGGCTTGTGGCTGTACCTGTGCTGTTTAAAGCGTGCCATCGGCGGGCTGATTTTTTCATGGAATCAACTCCTTGTCTGTCTTTCCAACCTGTCTTTCTTACGTTTCTTCTCTCTATCTATTATTTATTAGTTAGTTCTTAGTCTTTGCTTACTCCTCTTACAGATGAGCTGAACACGAACGTATTGCAGCCCTGTTCAGTTCATCTGCCAAAGAAGGATCCAACGATGGGTCACGATGGGCGGTGACGCCCAGAGCCAAGGAGTCGTACGTTTGCCAGAAGGGGTGATTTGGATCGGCCAGCACAGCGTCCCGCATGCCAGAAGCACAGGCTGTTTTAAGCACAGTTAATTGATGCTCAAACCGATTCATGACTCGTCCTCTTCAGGCCAAACCCATTGGCCTTGTGTACATCGTTTTCTCAGTCGTTTAATGTCTAAATTTTAAATGCAACGATACTCTCTTTTTAATCAAAGGAGTGTTGCTCTTCACTACGATATGAAACCAAATCTAACTCGTGTGCTGGTTCAACTAGAAACGAGATCTCATTCAATCTGTATTTCTGAAAACGATCTCGTTGCCATTGAATTCAGTTAAATTATTATAACAATCATTCGATTTAAATAAAGGGTTTGTTATTGAATGTAAATTCACATTCCGTCATAAAAAACCAACCCCTAGCAAACACCCCTTGCTCTGTGTCATTCAGAGTAAGGGGTTTTAAAAAATAAAATTAAACTTAAACCAACTTAGCCAATCAAGCCATCGCCGATATCAATCTCACTGGATTTCATAATCAGCGCTTGGTAAATCACTTTTTCTGAGGATGTTTTGCTCGTGGTACCAAAAGGATCTTGCTGAGCCTTAATGCGATTGTCATCAAGCAAACGCTTGGCGAGTTCAGAAATTTGCAACACTAACGAATAGCGGTTTTCGACTTTTTCGTTTAAGTCACATGCAATTTGAGTAATGGTGGACGTCATAAGAATAATGCCTCTTCGCTTTTTTATTCTAAAAATACAGGATACCTATTGTACGTAAAACACGCTAAAATCACAAAACCCAATGTTGCCTGACCCGTCGCAAAAGATCGCTTGGCCTACAGGCTCCACAACGACACCACGTTATTGGCAGCTTCTTCGAGCATTGCATCTGTTTTTTCAGACGATCGTGACTCTGGCTCTAATTCTGGATGTGATGATGGTGCGTCTGAGGGTAACCCCGCAAGTACTTCGGTCATTGTCTGTTCAGAAACACCGATCATCGTACTGATGGCCACCATATCGGCCGGTGCTGGCTTAGGTTCACTAACGGTTTCGGCAGCCTTAACAGGAAATACCTGCAACTGACTAATTTGAGCGTCTTTCACATCAACCTTATTATTTTTAATCGGGCAACGACCCACCACTTCCTTAGTTTTTGGTGTGGCAATGGTCAACATCCCAAAAAACACTTCAATCAGATGCGGATCAAACTTCGTGCCAGCACATTGCTCTAAAATCTTTTTTGCTTCATGCACAGGCAAGGCTTTACGATAAGCTCTATCGCTAGTCACCGCGTGAAACGCGTCCACAATGGCAATCACACGAGCGCCCAACGGAATCTCTTCGCCCTTCAAGCCTTCAGGATAACCTGTCCCATCCCAGTTTTCGTGATGATACTTTACTGCAGGAATAACAGGTCGCAATGAAGACACGGGTGCTAAAATTTGATCGGCACCAATCACAGGATGTTGCTTCATCACCTCAAGTTCCTCATCGGTCAGAGGCCCTTGCTTGCATAAGATGTGCTCAGGAATACCAATCTTACCAATATCGTGCAAAAATGCCGCCAAGCGCGTGCTTTCAACTTCTTCAGGCGACAACTTTAGCGCATGAGCCAATGCCACGGCATAGTTGGCCACGGCTTGAGAGTGCCCACGAGTGTAGCGATCTTTCGCATCGAGTGCACCCGTTAAGGAGGTAATGGTCTCTAACATCAGCTCTTCAGCAGAACTGCCCGTCACGCCATTTCCGTTGGCTGAATTACCTTGGTTTTCAAGTTGTTTCAGCAAGTCTTTATAAACACTGTGGCCTTCCAAGCTGTTGTATTTTTTAGCCACGTGCGACGCAAACACTTCAAGCACGGTTTTCTCGTTCAACTCATGCAATTCTGAAGACCCAATGCATACGGATTCTTCTGATTTACGAGCGCGGTACTTGGCCAACTGCAAGGCCTGTTCGCTCAAGCTCATCACATCTACAGCTTTACGCGTATCATCAGGAAAGGTAGCATAACCCACACTAATGGTGAGACCCTGTAATTCTTTAGGTAATCTGTCTTGCACGCTAAATAAGAAATTATCGGCAATCAAGCGCGCGCCTTCAGCATCCACTTCAGG
>CAYGPY010000136.1:0-4897 GCA_964351765.1 uncultured Vampirovibrionales bacterium | reverse complement strand
ACGCACCAACGAGGCCAAGTGGCAAATTGCCGCATCACCGGCTTCGTGGCCTTTTTCTTTATTGATGGCATCCAGATTATTAATGTCTAATAACATCACCGTCATTGGTGATAAATTGAGTTGCGAGCGTTTGACTTCACCCTCTAACACACTCTGAAATGAGCTGTGTGTAAATAGGCCGGTTAATCTATCCACGTGGGCTTGGTGTGCCATACGATCAATCAATACCAAGTTCCACACCAATTGTGCAATGTGATCACGAAGCGTGTACACAAACGATAACTTAGCTTGGCTAAAGGCATCCATCTCGGCAAAGCCAAGGGTTAACAACGCAATGGTTTTACCCCCAGCCATAAAGGGCACGCTAAACATGTTAAAACTTTGATCGTCAATTTTACCGTTCTCATCTGGAGTTAAATGACGACGGACACCCTCGCTGGACTTGAGCAACACGGCCAACAACTCATTGCCTAACGAGCTAATACGAGGTGAAAAGGTCGTGTCTTTACGTTGATAAGATTGCACCAAATGGTTATGCGCATCATTCATCGAAATAAACATCTCTGATGACTCTTGCGCGTCATAACTCAAATCAGATTGTACTGGCGTAGCATCCAAGTCGGGGTAGACGTTTTTCACGCGAATAAAATCGCCGCTCTCATCCAGAACAGACAAGCACAATACATCCAACGTTGGGCCGTTAAGCAAACGCTCGGTAAAGAACTGCCATACGTCATCAAGCGTGGCCGCCGACATGAGCAGTTGCCGCACGTCTTCTTCGGGTGAAGCAAACCGCGTTTTAGGCATGCTTTTTTTGCGTGTTGAGCGTGCTAAAGACAGGCCATCTTCTTGCAAGCGTGCATTAAATACACGTTGACTGATCCAATCAAACACGCTATTAAGTTGGTTAAACAATCCTGATATCGACCCGACAAACACACTGCGTGCCATTCGAAAAGCCGATACGCGCTCGCGTTTAACAGGACGCTCTGTTGAATCGTCTGTATAAGCTGATTCTGACTGATGCTGATTCGCCAAGTCTAAAAACCCACTACTTACGTACTCGCTGAAAAAAATTTGAATAATCCTAAAGACACGAAGGCAACGAACCACCTTATGCTTCAGAGTATAGTGTTATTTGTGATGTGCGCAACCATTCCAACGTCACATCAATCATATCAATCGCAATTCAAACTACTCTAAAATCGATATAAAACCATTGTAGCATAGGATGCACGGCTTGAGACGGCTTTGCAACAAACTGGATCAATTAAGAGAAGTCCACATAAAAAGAGACGTCCATCACAGATAAAAACTGTTTAGAACGTCTTTTTTTATAAATTAAATGAAGCGGTGTTATTCGTCTTCTGCGGTGGAATAACTTTTCAGATCCAACTCATCAATAATGAGATCGCTAAAGTTGTGTGTGTCTTCGTTCCGGCGTGATTTAGGATCTTGCTTGGTCAAAAAGCGGGACTGATACGTCTGACTACCACCCTCCAATTTATCAAACGTGTACTGAAACGGCACAGCGCCTATCTCACGAACACGCCTTACTCCAGCTGAGCCAATTGGGGCACGAAACTCAGCACCCGTCTGATTATCCACCAGCTTATAGCCTGTATCTTTCTTAGGCTTTAAGTTTACTAAATCCTCAACAATGCGCACCGCACCAAATTGAACTGTTGTATTAAACATCTTTTATAGTCCCCCAAAATCCGATAAACAAGTGATTGCCAGTATTATAACCACTATTCTAAAAATCAAACAAGCATTATGTCAAAAAAGAAACCCGCCGATCTCAAATCAGAACGACAGGTTTCTTAAAATTTTAAATTAAATAATGCGAAATAAACTAGCCACCCATGTGGTAGAAAAATTCTTCTCTCACAATTTTACCGTCTTTCACGTCATAGAGTGCCATTTCAGTCATTGCAAAACGTTGGTTACTTTGCTTGCAGGTCATGTCCATCTCAAAGTGCACTGCAAACTGGGTATCACCCACATAAGGGCCCGCTACCGACATGCTATGCACTTCGGTGTTGGCTTCCCATTCTTCGCCTTTTTTGCGAACCGCGTCAATGCCTTCAACCTTTAAAGGCTTATCAGGACTTGGTGAAGCCGCTTCAATACTAACAATATTATTACCATACAGTCTATCTTTGGCTTCTAAAAACTTGCCTTCACGACACAACTCAACCAAAGTATTTGCAACCACCTCAGTGGTCATTACATCTGTTGCTACCATCATTCATCTTCCTTATAAAACACGATACAGCACTACAAAAACGCAGCGTTATTCTTAGTATACACGTTTCGAAAATGATCGTTTTTTACAACGGTTAGTGGCGGTTAGCGAAAACCCAATCCTAGATTAAGCCAAGCTCTTTACCTAGATTAAGCCAAGCTCTTTACCCACCTTGGCAAAGACCTCGATACACCGATCCATATGCGCCTGAGCGTGCGTCGCATTGATCATCACCCGCACGCGGGCTTTGTCTTTGGCGACTGTTGGAAAGACAATGGCTCGGCCATAGATACCTTCTTCAAACAGTCGTCGTTCCATTGTTTTAGCGTTTTCGCTACTGCCACAAATCACCGGGCAAATAGGGGTTTCACTCTCAATGTTAAAGCCAACGTTGGCCATGCCCTCTTTAAAGTAAGCCGTGTTTGCCCACAATTTATCCACCAAACTAGTATCGTTTGATAACAGCTCGATGGCCGCCATACAGCTCATCACAACCGAAGGTGGTGTGGCTGTACTAAACAAAAACGGACGCGCTTTGTTAATCATAATATCGCGCATCGCCTGTGTTGAAGCCACATAGCCCCCCACGCACCCAATGGCTTTACTCAACGTCCCAATTTGTAAATCCACACGACCGTTCAGATTAAAGTGATGCGTCGTCCCACGACCACCACCCAGCACACCACTCGCATGAGCGTCATCCACCATCACAATGGCATCATAGGCTTCGGCTAACTCAACAATAGTAGGAAGTTTGGCAATGTCGCCATCCATCGAGAACACACCATCGGTCACAATCAAGCGGTGGCGGGCATTTTTATGTTTTTTGAGCACCGCCTCCAGTGCATCCATGTCACTGTGGGCGTAAACGTCTTTGTCCACCTTGCGGGTCAAACGCACGGCATCAATGATACTGGCGTGATTGAGTTGATCGCTAATGACCACATCGCCCTCGCCCATAATCGGCGGAATAGCAGCCATATTGGCCGTAAAGCCCGATTGCAATGTCAGGGTGGCCTCAACATGCTTGAATTCAGCGAGTTTGCGCTCTAGCTCTTGATGGATTTCCATCGTACCGATAATCGTGCGCACAGCCCCAGCCCCGCAACCATAGTCATCAATGGCTTTTTTGGCGGCTTCCATCAATTTAGGATGTGCTGCCAAGCCCAGATAATTGTTGGATGAGAAGTTCAACATCGTCTTGCCACCAATGCTAATTTCAGCGCCCGCTTTGCCATCAAAGGGAACCAGCTCTTGATACAAATGCTCGTCTTTAAGGCGTTGGATTTCATCGTTTAAAAAATCTAGGCGCGTACTTTGGGTGGCGGTGGTCATGATGGGGAACCTCATTCTTCTTCAGTTTATACATGTATTTGTGGCATAAAACAGCGTTACATTACACTGGATTATCGAAAATAGGCTATTTTTCAGGGCAAAAAAGGCTCAAAAACCGAGCAAAAATGAATGAAAAACCGTCAAAAAAGGCTCATTTTTAAAACGCTTAACATACTGATTTTCGAAAATCCGAAAAACAACCATTTTGAACCTGATTCTAAGGTTCTAAAATAATTTTGCCACTCTGGCCTTCACGAATCAAATCCATGGCTTTACCGAACTCATCCATTTTTAACCGGTGCGTGATCAACGCATCAAGTTCCAATAAACCTTTGTCCAACAGATCCAACATCAGGTCCCAGGTCTCAAAAATCTGGCGTCCGTTGCAACCCAGTACAATGGCCTCACTAAAAATAATGGCCTCAGCCAAATTGATTGGCACATCACCCTTGGGGATACCCATCATCACCATCGTACCGGCTTTTTTCATGCTCCGAAACGCATCAGCAATCGCGTGCGGGCTACCCGACATTTCGAGTGCCACGTCCACACCGCTGTTACCCGTCAGTTTCAGCAATTGGTCGGACACCTTCACGTCATCGGCCTTAAAGCCTTTAGTAGCACCAGCCTTATCGGCCAAATCCAAACGGAAGGGGGAAATATCTGAGGCGTAGACTTTGGCCGCGCCCATGGCTTTGGCCACCGCAATGGCAAACAAGCCAACAGGGCCACAACCCACCACGTGAACCGTTTTTCCTTTTACATCCACCTTGCTCACGGCGTGAACCGCATTGCCGAGTGAATCAAGAAAGGCACCGTACTCAGGTGGAATGCTCTCAGGGAGTTTCACCACTTGCTTGGCAGGGATTTTAATGTACTCGGCATAGCAGCCATCCAAGTCGATACCAAAAATTTTGCAGTCTTCACAAATGTGATAGTTACCGCGAGAACACTGTTGGCATTCGCCACAGGTCAGGTGCATCTCAGCACTCACGTAATCACCGGGCTTTAGGGTGCGCACGTGATTGCCCACGGATTCCACCACGCCACAGAATTCGTGACCATACACCAAGGGTGGCTTAATGCGGTTGGCACTCCACTCGTCCCAGTTGGTGATGTGAAAATCGGTACCACAGACCGAAGCCAGTTTTACTTTAATCAGAACTTCTTGCGGGCCCGGTTCTGGGATGGGCACGGTGGCCAGTTCAAACCCAGAGGCCGCCTCGGTTTTACGAATGGCTTTCATGGTTTTAACAGCCGTAGAACTCCCAGCAGGTGTAGCAATCGTAGACATAGCGCGTGGCCTTCCCCTAT
>CAYGPY010000135.1:0-7753 GCA_964351765.1 uncultured Vampirovibrionales bacterium | reverse complement strand
CTCCCAACATCAAACTCAGTTCACCAAGGATGTCATCAAAAACTTCGAAACCTTCTTTAAACAATTCCCGTTTGAAACGTTTATCAAGGTGGATACTTAGGTTTTATAGATTAATTTAAGTGCTTTATTTCCGAGTAATGTCCCAGAAATAAAAAACAAGAGAGAGTAAAAAACTGGAAGAGCCCAAGTAATCATTATTAAGAAACCAAAAATACTAAGAGCACTGTAAACCCCTATTGAAACAAGCCATCCTATAATTCTTCCCACTTTTAAAATAGCATCATCGGATTTTTCAAGCCAGACACGATAGGCTTCTGTTATGACATGAATGAAAAAACTTAAGGCTAAAACAATTAAATAAAATAGTGAGTGATTTTTGATAATCATAAGAGGACTCGATAGCGCATAGAGGGCAGGTGCTTTGGTAAAGCCTATCATTCCTTTTCGGTATTCTGGATATTGTAGGCGTGTAGCAGGTGTTTCGCTGGTCTTCGTATTGCGGATCTCTGATTGAGAAGTGCTTGCAAGTTCTTTCAGGAAATTCAGATTCTCAAAATCTAAAATATAAGGAGTGGCAAAAAGGCTAAACGTATCATAGGGATAGACAACACAATTTTTTAGCGTGTTGCAAAATATGCTGGCAAAACTACTAGTCTGAGTGTGGGCAACTATCGCATCATGTTTATTTCGCAGTTGTACACTAACTGGATCTGTTGTGATAATGCCATCACCGTAGAGCTTTTCTAAAACAACGGCGTTGCCCGAGGGGTCTTTAAAACTTTTATATTTTATTGCATAAGGGCTATGGGCAAATACGGGTACTTGTGTGAACAGTAAAATGCACAATAGATACAGTAGTTTTCGACTGAATGATAGCAATTTTTATCAATTCCATAGATTTATAGACGTAAGCACATTAGCATAACTGTATGTATTTTATATCAATGTTGTTTTTATTGTTAAAGATATGTTGCTTACTTTACTTGCGGTGGACGTGGTGGTTTGAGCGGTTTATAATAGGCCTTAGACATTACACCCCTCTTTCAGCATTGAGAGAGAACCAGAGGAACCGTTTTTTATGGCTACCATCACCACCCCTAACACCAACGCTACCAAGCCTACTCGTCCTGTTCTGTATCCTGCGGATGCGTTGAGCGACTTGGCCCGTGACTACATCATGCGTAACAAACAGGGGTTTGCCACCTATTTCGAAAAAATCGTGAATGGCGTGCGCATTACACGTGAAGAAGCCATCGAGATTTACAACTCCAATGACTTACTCGCCATTGGTATTTTGGCCGATACGGCCCGTATCGTGCGCACCGAGCCCTCTGTTCGTGACCACGTTTACTGGGTGCATAACTTCCACATCAACCCAACCAATATTTGTGAAGCCAACTGCCGTTTTTGCTCATTCAAAAAAGGCCCTAACTCCCCGTTTGCTTATATTATGAGCGTGGATGATGTGCTTGAACATGTGAATAAGTACTCTAAAAAAGACGAACTAACCGAATTCCATATCGTTTCGGGATTATATGAAAAACAAGGCTTGAGCTACTATGCCGACTTGTTTAAAGCCCTCAAAACGAACTTCCCACACGTGCACATTAAAGCCCTAACCGCGGTTGAGCTGGATTACCTTGCCGGACTTGAAGGTATTCCTGTTGAAGAAGCCATTGATGTTCTGATTGAGGCTGGCTTGGGCTCACTTCCAGGTGGTGGCGCTGAAGTGTTTGCCGAACGTGTTCGTAAGGAAGTGTGTGTTGATAAGATTTCAGCCAAAGAATGGCTCCGTATTCACGGTGTTGCTCACTCCAAAGGCTTAAAAACCAACGCGACGTTGCTAGCGGGCTTGGGTGAAACCCCTGAAGAGCGTATCGACCATATGCTAGAACTACGCGGTCAGCAAGATATCAGTGGCGGCTTTATGACCTTCATTCCGTTGAACTGCTATTACGAAAAAAATGCGGTTGACGCCAAGCACGCCTTAACCGGTGTTGAGAACCTGAAGAACTTTGCCTTGGGTCGTATCGTTCTGGATAACATTCCACACATCAAATCATTCTGGATTCACATTGGTGAGAAAATCACACAAACCAGCTTGAGCTTTGGTGTTGATGATATTGACGGCACCGTGGTTGAAGAAAAAATCGCGCACGAAGCCGGTACCGATGCCTCGCAATCACTAACAAAAGACGAGTTGCTTAACTTGATTACCAAAGCGGGTAAAATCCCTGTTGAGCGTGATACGACGTACAACGTGATTAAGGTTTACGATAAGATTGAGTCTCCGGTACCAACCGTTTAAGAGAGCGTTTCTTCTATGACCCCGACCCCTTACTCAAATCAAATGACGTCCGAACGGGCTGATTGCTTTGGGGATAGCGGTGTTCAGTGCCGGATGGGTGCGATTGGTTTTATTAATACCGTGCCTGTATTTCACGCGTTTCAACATCAGTTTCAACCTGATTTTGTGTTGCACTCGCATCCGCCCGCGTCACTAAATAAATTAATTCTGGCAGGTGATCTTGATATCTCACCCGTGTCGAGTGCTTGCTACCTGCGCAATCAAGACCAGTTGACCTTGCTTCCTGATTTGTCGGTGAGTTCGTTTGGCGCGGTGGAGAGTGTTATTTTTGTGAGCCGTCAGTCTCTTAACTCGGACTGGATGCCTGAAAAAATTGCTGTGCCTGATGATTCTGAAACATCGATTGCGCTGCTATTGTATCTTCTGCAACAAAAAACAGGACACTGCTTTAACGACAAACTAGAAACCTACCCTGCTTCTGACTATCAACAGGCGCTTGATAGCCACGAGGCTGTTTTGATCATTGGCGATAATGCATTGATTTTGCACGAAGCACTTAAGGCAAAACCAAACAACACACTCTCGATTTTAGATTTGTCATCGGAGTGGGTAACACAAACCGAATTGCCGTTTGTGTTTGCCGTATGGGTGGCCAGAACGCAATGGTTAGAACAATTGCAAGATAGCCAACGCGTTGATGTAGCGAGCGTGTATGCGAACTTGGTTCAAAGCCGCCAGCAGTTTTATTCAGATCAAGTGCTTTTTAATGAAGGTGTTGCTTCGGCCGTGATGCGCTCGGGCTTGCCTGAACCGGTCGTCTCTGGTTATTACACGCAATGTCTTAATTATGAGCTCACTTCTGAACATCAACAATCATTAGAAAAATTTGAAACAGTGTTGACGAACTCTTCATCCCAACAACGTCCTTATTCATGGTCTGTTGCCATAACCTCTAAACAAGATCACTTCTCTTACAAGGAACAGGTCGGCGTTTAAGATGACGGATGATGTGACAGATAAGAATAATGATTCGGAGTTAGTTTCAGGACGCTTGCGGACGTACCATGCCAATTACTATTACGTGGATGTGGACGGCGAGTTGTACGAATGCTTTTTAAAAGGCGTGCTTAAAAAAGCGCTAAAAGCTCAAGAAGCTGATATTTATGTGGGTGATTGGGTGTATTTAAACAATGTTGATAGCAATGCGAAAACGGCCTTTATTGCTTCAATTGGTGAGCGTCAAAATAAGATCACCCGCCCCAAGGTATCTAACGTGGATCAGGTGGTGGTGGTGCATCCAATTGTGAATCCTGAGTTTGATTTCTATCAGGCTGATAAATATCTAATGCATGCGCGTCTTGCGGGTATCCCAACGTTGTTGTGTGTGACCAAATCTGATTTGACTGACGAGACAACAGTCTTCAATCAAATTAAAGAAACCTACGATGCGATTGGTATTCCTGTGGTGATTACATCGATTTATGATGACACCTCGTTAGCTCAATTAAGAGAGCTTCTTAAAGGTAAGACCAGTGTTTTAGCGGGTCCTAGTGGTGCTGGGAAATCGTCGTTGCTGAATGCGATTCAACCAGAGCTGGATTTAAAAGTGGCTGAAGTATCTGGGAAAATTGGACGAGGGCAACACACCACGCGCAACGTAAGCTTGATTCCGTTGTCTCATATTGATAACGATACCTTTGTTACGGACACGCCGGGTTTCAGCCATCTCACGTTTAATTATGTTTTGCCCGCTGATTTAGAATCGGCGTTTAATGATTTTGATGCGTATCGTAGTGAGTGTGATTTTTCGGATTGCTTGCATGCGGATGACACGCCTGAAGAGCAGTGTGGCGTGAAACAACAGTTGGATAACGGTATTGCTGCCCAGCGGTATCAAAATTATTTATCGATGTTGAAAGAAGCATTTGAGTATAAAGAGACGTTGGCGCAGTCCTCGAACAAACGTAATGAGGGCTTTAAAAAGCTGGATCAAAAAGGGGCTAAAGCCCTGCAGATTTTAAAGCTCAATGAACGTGCCCGTGATACCTCTCGTAAAACGAAGCGTCAAAAAATGAGTCAGTATCTGGGCGATGTGGGTACAGCTACTGAGTTTGATGACGAGTAATAAATTTAAATTAAACCCAAAACCCAATGGATTAAAATAATGACAAACACAACACAACACGCCGATCCCAAGAGCAGTTATGAAGGTCTGTTTGGTGATCGCATTGCACAAATCGAAACGGCTCTTGATTGCTTTTTAACTCCTGATGGTGGTAATGGGTCGCTTGACATTGATACGCCCCGTGTGCTTTGGGATGCATTGCGCTACAGCACACTAAACGGCGGTAAACGAATTCGGGCGATTTTAACACTAGAAAGTTGTATTGCTTGTGGTGGTGATTGGCAAACGGCAATGCCAACAGCGTGCGCCATTGAAATGGTGCATGCACAAAGTTTGATTCACGATGATTTACCGTGTATGGACGATGATGACTTGCGTCGGGGTAAGCCAACGCTGCATAAAAAATACGATGAATCGACCGCCGTATTAGCCGGTGATGCATTGTTGGCTATGGCTTATGGCATTGTTACTGAACATACGCCATTATCGGAAACACTTTCAGCAGAGCGCTTGCTGACATTGACGACTCGTTTTTCAAAAGCGACGAGTATGCACGGCTTGGTGAATGGTCAATATGTTGATATTCAGTTTGAAGGCAAGCCCTTTGATCAAACCGTATTGGATTATATTCATAGTAATAAAACCGGTGCCTTGTTCATGTTCTCCTCTGAAGCGGGTGCACTGTTATCGGGAGCTGATGACGACACTGTGGCCACATTTAGCCGTTTTGGTCAGAAAATAGGACTGGCTTTTCAGATTGTTGATGATTTACTTGATATTGAATCAAGCAGTGATAGCTTGGGTAAAACTGTCGGTAAGGATCTTATTCAGGAAAAAGCGACCTACCCATCACTAATTGGGGTTGAAGCATCCCGAGAAAAGGCAACACTGTTGATTGAATCGGCTTTGAGTGAGCTGAATTCAGGTGGGATTGTTAAACCGGAGCGTTTGACTAAGTTAGCCGAATTTATTCGAACTCGTTTACATTAATCTTGGACACGTTAGAATAGAACTAGATTTGTATTGATTTATTATCCAATGTTGGGAGAAAGAAACAGAGATTATGCCTCATCGTTTTTCAGGAAATAGTATGGAAGTGATTGTTGCGGCCACTGTCGCGGCACTTCTAGCGCAGATTATAAAATATTTTTTATACAAACTGCAGGGGCGTGCTGTTGATTTTCGTATCTTGGTGCAAACCGGTGGGATGCCCAGTAGCCATAGTGCTAGTATGGTGAGTATGGCAACCAGTGTGGGTTTAATTGCGGGTTTTGGGTCCATGGTGTTTGCCGTGGCCTTTGGTATTGCGATGATTGTGATGTATGACGCGGCGGGTCTGCGTCGTTCGGCTGGACGTATGGCAGGGGTTCTAAATAGTATCAGTGAAGACTTCTACGGCGATCACCCTGACCGCTTACCAGAGCGAATGCGGGAGCTGTTAGGTCACACGCCTTTTGAAGTAATCGCCGGTGCAATTTTGGGTATGGCAACGGCTTATGTGTTTCACGTGAAGTTGTTGGGTGTCGCCTAACGCTTTAAACGATTGAGACGAAACTTTTTGATGTGAGGGAGCGTCATTGTATCTCAGTGATACAGCGAACTTAAATAAGGATGACCAATCATTCTGAATCGATTGAAACAATGGCGATGGTTCCCTCTGATGTATCCCCTGTTGGCGATTACATTGTTTGTGGTGTTGTTGCCTGCTTTTGGAGGCCATATGACGCCTATTTCTAATGCGCACACGTCTTACCCTGAGGATTTGTTGGTAACCGACTGGAGCCAAAGTTTTCGGTTGTATCATCACCCCCACGCAATTTGGTTGGATGAATACGATCATGTGGGTGCTAATCTACCAAAATTGAAGCACGTGTTGGATGAAGCCAAGGCACGCAAACAATACCCAGAGCTGGTAATGTACGCGATTCCGATTCGTGATCTGGGGCAATCCTCTGAAGGGGGCTTTGATACCTTTGAACACTATATGTCTGAAAATCGCTGGGTGGCTGAAAAATTAGCAGCGTTTGTAAAAGAAACAGGCTTAACGCCTCGTGTGTATCTAGAGCCGGATGCCTTAGGTTTGGCCTTGCAGTATCGACTGGATGAAAATTTTAGCGAGGAATCACAACGCATTTATAACGAGCGTGTTTCGAATTACCCTGCATTGATTCGCATTTATCAAAAGGCGGGTGCCTTGGTGTATATGGACATTGCCCATAGTGGCTGGTTTGATTTTGGCGATACCAGTATCAAGCGTTTGGCCGGTACGCTTGCTCAGGCTGGTGTGGCACAAGCCGATGGGTTGGTCAGTAATATTAGTAACCGTCAGGTTGTTAAAAACGAAAGCCAGCACTCGGCTCAGAACGAACATCATTTTATTACCGAACTCATTAAACATTTGCCTAAACGGCCGAATGGTAACGCTTATGATGTGGTAACTGATACCAGTCGTAACGGGGGTGCTACCGTGGCGCGTCAGTATTACTTGGCTGATGACGGTAAGCTCTTTGATAATGAAACCCCTGAAGGACGCTGGGTGGGCTACTGGAAGGGTACGGAGCGCGGTGAGAGTCTCGCTTCACCTGATACTATTCGGGTGCTCCCTTTCTTTGGTCGTCAACGCACGATGAAGCGCTTGACTACAAAGGAAAAATATACCTTTGAACCAAGTACTAGAATCTTAAAAGCACCCCCATGGTTGGACGCTGTGGGTGATGTGAAACAAGGTCCTCGCCCTACTGATTCACCTGACAAGCACGTTGCGGGTGTGTCGGATGTGATTACGCGTTTTCGCTACATTAAGCCCCCTGATGACTGTGATGGCAGCCTGAATTGCCCTCCGGGTCAAAGTAAAAGCCGTATTAATAAGCTGACATCGCATCGACAGAAGAAACTGACTGAGAAACCGAAAATGCCTTGGTAGACGTGTGTTTTAGTCTCCTTTAAATAGTGTGTCGTTTGGACTACACTAGGGTCAACAAGCGTTTACGTTTCTTCTCTAATTATAGGTGCTTAGGCAATGCAGCCCGATGCGTTATTAACTGGACTTTGGTATTTTGCAATGCCTGCTTCAACATTGAAGCGGGGCAAAACCGTTGCCAAAGAAGTGCTGGGTCAGCCTGTGTTATTTGTTCGCTCAAATGAGGGTGTGGTTTCAGCGATGCGTGATATTTGTCCGCATCAAGGTATTCCACTTCGCTATGGTAAGTTTGATGGCCAGACGGTGTCGTGTGGGTTTCACGGGTGGGAGTTTGATACCCAAGGCGTGTGCACTAAAATTCCATCGCTAACCTCCAAGCAATCGGTAAACCTGACAAAGG
>CAYGPY010000134.1:0-7754 GCA_964351765.1 uncultured Vampirovibrionales bacterium | reverse complement strand
CCTGAAGGGTGTGTGGAATTGGTTGAACTGCCTGAAGTGGCGCTTAAAGTTATTCTGTCACCGATTCAAGACAGCGAAGGCGACTACCTTGGTTTTATTATGATTATGCATGATGTGACCAAAGAGACCGAAGTGGATAAGCTCAAAACCAACTTTATCTCTAACGTAAGTCACGAACTACGCACGCCGGTCACCACCATCAAAAGCTACGTGGATACCCTGTATAATCACGGCGCCGACTTGGATGAAGTGACCTACAAAGAATTTATCGAAACCATCAACGTTGAAACCGATCGCCTGAAGCGCCTTGTGAATGATATCCTCGACTTCTCTCGTTTAGACGAAGGCATGCTAGAGCTTGAAAAAGAGTACGTTGATATTTCACCTGTTATCAATCTAACGGTGCAATCAGTGAAGGTGCTCGCCGATCAAAAAGAGATCAGCGTCTCAACAGCCATCGAGTCGGACTTGCCGAAAGTCTATATCAATAGCGATAGCATCGAGCGCGTTGTTCGGAATTTACTATCCAACGCCATTAAGTACACCGATGACGGCGGGCGCATTAAGGTGCGTGCCGAATTAACCAGTCGTGGCAAGTATCTTGAGGTATCAGTCCAAGATACAGGCTTGGGTATTCCTGAAGAGCACTTGCCGCATATCTTTGAGCGATTCTATCGTGTTGAAAACAAGGTACACACCGTTAAGGGCACGGGTTTGGGCTTGCATTTGGTGCAGATTGCCATTGAAAAACACCACCACGGCGAGGTCTTTGTAAATAGCACCGTGGGCGAAGGCAGTACCTTTGGATTTAGGGTGCCTGTGAGTGGTGAAATGTTGGTGGGTTCCACCCAAAATGTGGACACCGAGCACCCAGATATTTTAGAAGAAGAGCTCGTCGAGTAGCTTTTTTTGCTTCATTTTTAGTCGTTTTTTGACTGTTTTTGAGCCTTTTTTATTCGTTTTTGGCGCGTTTTTGATGTCTTTTTAGTCCTTTTTTGAGCGATTTTTCATACCATGTGGTACACCTTGTACTACATTTGTCTAGCGAATTTAGGGCAAAAAAAAGCGGTTCACCTCGTTTGGGAACCGCAATTTTACGTAAGAAAGAAAGGAATGGTTAGACTATTCATATATTATCAGAATACCGTATCTGTTGACTAAACAAATAGATGAATCGTTACAACGACAAAGTTCGTAAAATGCCGTTTGGCGTGCTTTTCCGGCAGATCTGATGGGGCGCCTAGTGGGCTGAAACGCACGATCTGATCATGTTTCCGCCCGCACTATGTTTGTATTATTCTGTATAGAATAGAGTGTTAACAAATTTTTTAGGGGAGCCGATTATGTTACAAACTTCTTCTTCATTTCGCCCACAACCAAGCCCATCAGTGGAGTTTGGTGGCGAGGTTGCCCGACGCGTATTTGAACGCCAGCTTAATAACATGCCAGAAGCCTCAAAGGCTCGCCTTGACGAGATTGACAAGATTCCTGAACATAATCCAGAACACATTAAATTAGCTGTTCAGCTTGGTAAAGACGACCCGTATATCGACCAGCTCAATCAACTGATCATTGGTCTTGTGACTGAAACCATGGGTATGCGTAAGCGTGGTGAAACCTTAGAAGGCTCTGAAGCTGGCACCATGCTAGGTGATTTGCGCTACGCCATTGATAAAGTGTTAGATGCATTTCGCTCTGGGCCCAGTGATGATAACGCATAAGTCTGAATTGGACTTAATTTAAGCTGAAGCACTGGTATCCGTGTCATCTTTAGAGGTTTCTTCGGGTACGTCCAATGCCTCACCAGCTTGTGGAGGTTCTTCTTCTGCTGGTGTTGCAGCATCATCGGTACTTTCGGCCTCTGGTAGTTCGTGCGCCAAGTTTTTAAAGGTGTCACGAGGACGACCCAAGGGTGAATCTTCTGGACGAATGAGACCATTTTTCACGTTTAGATCTTCTTCTGGCTTCTCAACCATATCTTCATCACGTTGGGCCCCTACTTGGTTACGACCACATTCCTTGGCTCGGTACAAGGCTTCATCACAAAAGTGCACCATCTCTTCGGTGTCTTTGCCATCGATGGGGTAGGTGGCCACACCACAACTAATACTTACGTATCGGTTTGCTGTACTAGTAATGGGGTAGGGTTCATCGGCAATGGCGTCTACTAATTTCTGAGCAACTTCGAGTGCTTCTTTTTCATTGGCTTTATCAAGAACAACGGCCAATTCCTCACCACCGTATCGGGCAACCATATCCACAGTACGTACGGAGTTTTTGAGTTTTTGAGCTACACAGCGCAATACTTCATCACCGGCTTGGTGGCCATAGGTATCGTTAAAGATCTTGAAACGATCGATATCAATCAGAACCATTGAGAATTTTTCATTGGCACGATCAGCACGTTCCATACTCAAGCGCATGTGCTCTTGAAAGAAACGGTGGTTGTATAATCCTGTCATACTATCGGTTGTGGCCATTTCATAGGTGCGTTCGTACTCTTGGTCACGCACAATGTACTTAAACATAAAGCTTAAAAAGGCTGTTGCAGACAGTAGACCGATTGGCATGGACACGTTAATCCACAGTCCTTGTGTTTTAAATAAATAGGTTGCCAACAATAGATACACAATCATTAACGCACCGGCCGTTACCGCACCCGCGGGGGCGGAGCGGAACTTGTACATAATAAAAGCGGTAAACAAACACAACATAATAGCGGCAAAGCGGTTTAAGCGCTTGCTTGCTCTATGGATGTAAAACGAGTTTTGATAGAGGTTATCAAAGAGCGATGCTTGAATTACAATACCCGGAGTCATAGAGCCTTGGGGTGTTGATTTAATATCATAGGTTGAAATGGATGTGGTGCCCACAAAAATAACTTTGTCCTTTAATAAGGCTTTGAGCTGATCGTTTTCAGCTTGATCGAACTTACTAAGATGCTTATTAGTAGCGTCTTTTTGGGCTTTGATAATTCGCCATGCTGGGATACGGAGATAAGGTCTGAGTTGCATTTCACCCTCAAGATAGGCTTGCATGGGTTGAATACGTTTGGCTAAATTCACACGTTGTTGTTTCTTCTCGGGAATAGAAAGTTCTGCATTGGCTATGATTTGAGCTTTCATGGCAGGATATTCAGTATTAACGGTATAACTATAAAGATCGCGAAGAGAATCTCGGTTGTACCAGTTCACTAAATGGTTACCGTTTTTATCCAATGGAATATGATGATCACCAAAATGAACATAGTTATCTTTGGTCAGCTCTAAATCCACATTGTTATCGTATTTAAGATGAAGTAAAGCACTTAGCCCCATATATGGAAAGATACCACTAAATGGGGTTTTGATGGTTTTAAGAAGGTAGCCCTCTTTGTTAACAGGTTGATTATTTTGATCAAAATATTCTTTGGTATCAGGATCCTGCATCACAGGAAGGGCGGTGGTTTTTTTTTGTGTTCGTTGTTGAAAATAGCCGTCTTTACTAACTAAGCTGTCTTTGGCATCTCGCCATTCGCCCATGATGCGATCAAATCGATAGGGTTGATGGGGTGATTTGGTGATGTAGCGTGTATTAAGTTGAAAAAATAAAGGGTTTCGTCGGCTAATACCATCGGTATCTCGAATATGGTTGAGTAAGGCAATACGATCGCCATTTTCCATTAAACCACTCATGATACTGCGATAGCTGGTAAAGGTGAGTGTTGAGCCTGTAAACGGGAAGTTTTCATCGATTTGGAATTGCGCTGTCTTTGATAAGTTCTTATTGGGATAGGCAAGGTTTAGGCTGAGTGGCTTGAGGTAATCAATATCTTTTTTGGTTAGAAATTGCCCTGCTTTTTCCAAGTCATTTAGGTTGTTATCAAAATTCATACCAATATAGGCATTATCATAATCACGAAATGCTTCAATGAGCCTTTGGTCCGACTCTTGACGGTGTGACTGTTCCGCGACGAACATAATGTCATAAATTAAGCTTTTTGCACCCACTTCTTTTGCATAGTCAAAAATACTGGCATGGACCTCCCGTGGCCAAGGCCATGTACCAAATTCGTTTTGATAGATGTTTCGTGTAGCATCATCAAATTCAACAATCACGATGTCTTTGCTGGGTCTGTTTTCTCGCCCAACCATGCCATCTTCAAACAAACGTGATACTACGCGGAAATCGTAGGTTTTAAGTTCAAGCTCTTCAAGGTAACGCTCTAAATGAAATGTTTTATAGGCCATAATCATCAAACTTGCTAAAAACACGGTTAAGGATCCAGCAAGGAGCCGGTTGATGATCTGTCGACGTTCTTTTTCAGTTAAATTGTACTTCTTAAAACTCATTCAAAGCCTCAGTACTAGCGCTTTTACGTTGCTTTATAGAATAGCTTCTAGCGTGTGGTAATACTCATTCTAGTAAGGTATCGGCAATTAAGCGGGAATATTGAATAAAAAAGCAAAGAAATTTGAGTGAAAAAGAAAGCGGTTAATACGGCTTAAAATCGCCTTAACCACCATTGTTGCAATGCAAACTGAGCGATTAGTGAGAGTAATGCGAGTAAAGCCAGAAGGGGGCTGAGAGGAATGAGTTTACTTTCATAGAGAAGTGCCTTGTGCTTTACGTTTTCGTAAACTTTGGCAAAATCACTTTTATTAAACACTCTAAAATACTCACCACCTGATATCTCCGCAATACGGCGTAGGGTGTTTTCATTAAAGGTAACGGGTAAATATTGGCCTTGATAAGCAATTTGAGTCACTTCGTTCTTACCAATGCCTACGGTATAAATAGCAATATTTTTTTCACGTGCTTCACTCGCGGCCACCTGCCAAGGGTAGCCTTCCTGAGAGTCACCATCACCCAGTAAAATGATAACCTGTTGCGGATTGATGTTGGGTATGTCTTTCTGTTGGGTTGTTTTCTTTTTAGACGACGACGCGTCAATTGAGGAATTATCGGTGCTTTGTAGTTCGCTCACCGCCGTGTGAATCGCACTCCCCATTTCAGTACGAAGTTGAAGATGCTCTTCTTCTAGTGATTTAAGATAAGAGATGACCTGATGGTGGTCACTGGTCATAGGTTGAACGATATAGTTATTGCCTGCAAAAAATTCAAGCCCCACCCGAATATCTTTAGGAAGGCTGTCGACAAAATCAATGGCCGCTTGCTTGGCGGCTTCAATTCGACTGGGTACCACATCCTCGGCCTTCATGCTCAATGAGATATCAAGGAGAATCATTAAATTAACCGCTTGTGATGGAAAGGTACCGCGCACCACGGGCTGAGCAACAGCAACGATTAGGAAGAAAGTGGCCAGCAGTGATAGCACGCTAGGGAGCAAACGCTTGAATCCGCGTGATTGTTGAGCAAGATGTTTTAATGTGGAGGTGGCACTAAACGCCATTGCTGTTTGAATCTGCTGTGCTTGACGTTGTCGGTAAAGAATGATGCCAACAGGGAGTAAAATTAATAAAAATAACGCGATCGGTGTTTCAAAATAAGTGGCTTCAACTTCTTTTGGAAACATCGGGAATAACGCTGTAAGAAAATCAGGCATGGGATGCACCCTCAATTTGACTAGAGCGTGTCACATTGGATACCATCGCTAATAATACGTCTTCTAATGGTGTGTCGGCGTCAATGCGTGTGGTTTGGCTGAGTTGTCGTAATTGTTTGGCACGCTTTGTTTGTATTTCGGATAGCAGAGCTTGATTTTTTTGAGTGTGTTTTTGATGACTGACGTCAAGATGAAGCACGTTATGAGTGAGGGTCGTTGATTCTTGCTGGTCTGAACCTGGATCAACGAGATCAATAAGTCCTAAGTTATTGGGTGGCAAATTAAAATCGCTCGCACTATCAATCCAGAGTGTGTGTCGTTTTGACATGTGTGTGAGTGCGGGCAGTTGCAAGTGGAGTGTTGAGTCGTCCCACCAAAAATCACTGGCTAAAATAACGTGATGCTGAGGCGACAGTAAACCTTTGATACGACGTAGATGGGTGCTGACACCTTCTGGCGTATTTTGACTTACTCCGTTTTTAGATTCAAAACGTGTTAGTGCTGTTAGGAGCTGGTGGGCAATATGTTGTAAATGTGTGAGTCCAGAAGAGGGTTTAATAATGGCGTACTGATTATCATTATTATGGTTATTGTTTGAGGCGGGTGATGTTCCTCCCATCAGATACACACCCAGCTTGTGATGCCCTTGTTGCAAGAGCATGCCCACTGCCGTAAGAACCGCTACCATACGTTGAGCCTTGCTTTGATGATGCCCTAGTGCCATTGAGGGGCTGAAGTCCGCGATGAGCCAGAATGCGAGTTGCTTTTCGTCCTGGTATTCTTTGATGTGGGGTGTACCGGTTCGAGCCAACACATTCCAATCAATTTTCCGAATATCATCACCGGCCATATATTCTCGCAAGTCAGCAAATTCAAGCCCTTGCCCAACACAACTCGATTTTTTGGAGCCACTATGCCCAGCATGAAGTTTTGGTCGTAAGAGGCTTTCAAGGTAGCGCAATAACTGAGGAGCCGGCATTGTTGAGAGTGATGTGTCGGTGAAGCCCTGTTGGGCATCAAGATTACGTGCATACCCATAGGGATCCCATAAGGGAGCCAGAAATCGATGGAATGCTGATGGTGTGTGCGTGTGTTTTTGGATCTGCCGAGCCATTGGCGTGAACCTCTTTCTCGGTTAGTTTTTCGGTGCTGGGTTAGATTCGCCGGTCATAGCAGGTGGTGAAACTTGTTTGATGATACCTTCAAGTAAGCTGTCCACGGTTAATCCAGAGGCCAAACCTTCATACGATAAAATAATGCGATGGCGCAAACAATCTTTAATCAGTTCGGTCACATCAGCAGGGGTCACGTAATTACGACCTCGAATCAGTGCTAGGGCGCGTGCACTTTTAGCAAGGGCTAGTGATCCACGAGGAGACGCCCCATGTTGGATCTGAGCGTTGCTAGGGTTACGCGTGGCTTGAACAACCTCCACAATGTATTGCAGTAACTGTGGATCCATATAGACCTGTTGCGCTTGTTCTTGAAGTGATAATAATGTGTCTCGTTCCAGAACCGTTTCAAGCTCAGGCAACGTACCACCTGTCATTCGTTGCAGGATAACGACTTCATCTTGGGCTGTAGGGTAATCCACAATTAACTTAAACAAAAAACGATCGAGTTGTGCTTCAGGCAACGGGTAGGTGCCTTCGGACTCAATAGGGTTTTGTGTGGCCATTACTAAAAACGGTGATTGCAGTGGAAAAGTCTCTTTACCCACGGTAACTTGGTGTTCCTGCATTGCTTCGAGCAAGGCACTTTGTACTTTAGCTGGAGCTCGGTTGATTTCATCGGCCAAAATAAAATTTGCAAAAATCGGGCCAAGCTCAGTACTGAATTCGGCTTTTCCGGGATTGAAAATACGCGTGCCAATCAGATCAGCTGGCAACAAGTCTGGTGTAAATTGAACGCGCTGAAAGGATAAGTCCATCACGGTGGATAAGGATTGAAGAGTTAAGGTTTTGGCTAGTCCGGGCGCACCTTCAACCAAAACGTGACCGTTTGAAATTAGGGCAACAAGAGTGCGTTCAAGCAACTTGCTTTGCCCTACAATAATTTTCTTCAATTCATAATGCACCCGTTCCATACGGGTACTCGCCTCATTGGCAGCTTGTTCACTTAAATGTGTCATAAGAACAGAAACACCTTTGATTAAAGATAGGTTTGACCATGTGATTGAACACACTAATACGTCTACCTCTATTGTACC
>CAYGPY010000133.1:0-7764 GCA_964351765.1 uncultured Vampirovibrionales bacterium | reverse complement strand
GGTGTGTGGTCCTCACGGATGTATCTCAAACAGGCCAACCGCCGGTTGGAGCATCGCTTGATTCATCAGTTGGAACCCCTGATTGCGATGAACCGCTTGCTGGGCGTGAGCGATATCGATGTGTCAGAGTCGATGGCGATTGCATGGCGCACACTGATGTTAAATCATCCGCACGATAGTATTTGTGGGTGCAGTGTCGATAGCGTGCACCGAGCCAACGAAGTGCGCTTTGAAGAGGTTGATCACCTGAGTCAGGCACTGCTAGATTCCGAATTGGAGGTATTGCGCCAGTTTGCCTTGGCGAAATCCAACGTGGATGCGAGCTCACAAAACGCGCCACCTGTTTTTGTAAATACAGCAGCCACTAATTTTAGAGGCGTGGTACCCATTGAATTGGACGTCGTGCCAAGCGCGTGGAAAAGTGATGCTTCGATTCCAGAGTGCGTCATCCCATGACGTTCTGATGGATGCCGCGCGCGTTACGCATCAAGAAGTGCCTTTGGCGCACAAAACCGTTGAGCGTTATCAAGGGTGGGTATGGCTGGAAAATATCCCTGCTTATGGTTATGTGTGTGGTGATACCTCACCGTGTCCAGAGAATGAAGCAGTGCAGGTCACAGACAGCACGCTTGAAAATAAGCACCTTAAACTGGTGGCGACTGATGATGGTTTAACCATTACCGACAAGCACACTAAACGCGTTTACGCGCAATTGCATCAACTGATCGATCGGGTGGATGTGGGGGATTCGTACAATTTTGCGCCCGATCCCAATTTCCCTGATGAGCCGCTTGAGCTGATCGATGTGCTTCCGGGTGAATCCGGCGCCTTGGTAGGGAGCTTAGTTCTGGTGTATCAGTGGAGCCATGATGATGAGGAAGATCAAAACCACATCACCACCGAAGTGTCTTTGATGGCCGGATCAAATCAAGTGCGGTTTGAAACGCGCTTTATGAACCGCCGAATGAATCATAAGTTGCAAGTGTTGTTCCCGTCCGATGATCCGATTACAACCGTGCAGGCTGAAAGCCATCTGGGCGTGGTGCGTCGTGAGTATGATCCGGCCTATAAAGAAGCCGAACATATGCCCGCCGAACCGTTTAAAGAATTGAAAACCAATACGGGTGCTGTGCAACGCTTTTTCTCGGCCAACCATCAAACGTGGTTTACCGAGGGCTTATGCGAATACGAAGTAAGCGAGTGGGACGCGCAATCTGTGATGGGCATTACCCTGATGCGTGCTTTTGGCATGCTGTCGGTGGGGGATAGTGGCGTGCGTGGTGCCCAAGCAGGACCACCACTGCCCGTGATGGAAGGCCAATGTTTGCACCGTGAATTTGTCTGCCACTATGCGTGGCAACCTTACACTGAGACTGATACCATCGCCTCGTTGTATCAGTCCGCACAGCGCTTTTATGGTCAAGTTAGCCAGTGCCCTCATCGATTAAGCCAAGCACCCAAAGAGGTATTGAGTCTAGCATCGGTGTCAGCGAGCTCAACCAGCTTGATTCAATCGGCATTACCTGAGGGCGTCATTATGCAGAGTTGTCGTTATCAAGAGGATACGCTGACGTGTCGCTTGAGTAATGTGACAAAGCAAGAGATCACCATTGATATGGATCAGTTTTGGAATGAGGCGGCGTTACTATCAAAACGCAACCCCTCAATGGAACTCAAACGCGTGTCGTCCGTCGAAAAATGTAAGAGCAAAACAATCACGCTTGCTGCCCAGGAAACCGTGACGGTTATACAGTAGGCCTTGGTTTTGGTACAATACAGGTTCAAAGGGCTCGTTAACGGGTCGCAATCTCAACGTAGCACGATACTTTTCTTACTCACATATCAACAAGGTAAATACTCAGCTTATGATGGTGATGCAACAACACAACTCAAGACGATGGCTTGCTTCTGGCTTGGCCACTGTGTTACTTGGTGTGATGTTGTTTGTTGTGGTGCCGAGCTCTTGGGCAATTTGGCCTTTTAAGAAAAAAGATAAACCCCCTGCGATTGAGAACTATGAACCGCCCGCGTTTGATGCCAAAGAGCGTGAGTGCGAACCGATTCGCCAAGAAATTCGGGATATTTATTCCAAAAGCCCAGCGGCAAAAGCCTTTTTGATTCCTAAGCGAGAGTATCTATTATCCAAGCACCGCAAATGTGTTGAGCGTATCTTGACTCAAGAGTATGAATACCTAAAGCATGCGGATGTGGCGAACCCAACCCTAGAAAAACTAGAAGGCAAGCCTGAAAATATTGAAGATCTTACCCCACAACCTGCCGATCCGGTGACACTCCCAGAGCGTGTTGTGGAAGAATCGCCTGAGCTTGACGATGCGTTGGATACCGGTGTCCCAGATACGGATGCGTTGGATGTGACAGCCGATACGATGGATACCGATAAGACCGACACGATGGTACCGGTGGAAATTGATCCTGAGGTGTTGGCTAAAAAAATGCGTAAGGCTGAAGAGGCAAGCCAAAAAGCCAATGCAACCCCACTGAGTGTTACCGATCAAGTAAAGCAGCCAAGTTTGAATGATGCAGTGAAAATAGTACCGCCTTCAGCCAATGGTTTATCGCCCCATGGTGTATCTGTGATGCCTAAAACAGTCAAACCTCTTGATCTCAGAAAATTCTCTAAGGTGAAAGATACTGTTACAGACGGCGTGAAACACGTTTTGCACAAAGATAAAACTGATATTGACGTTGATGGTGACGGCAACGATGATGTTGAACTCAAGCTCGATCTGGATTCGGATGATCAGGTAGAGGAAGAGTCTGGTGATGAGGTTATGGCGCAATGATTTGGTCTGTTGTGATACTACTGCTTGAAGTGGGCGTTTTGGTTGCGTTGGTTATCGCTTGGCAACGCTTGCGTGTGTTAGATAGCACCGTTGTCTTGCAGATGGATGATGCCTTATTGACCTTGTCTCAACTGCGTAGAACAATCCACGAAAAACAAATGGACTTGGCCGACTCTGTAGCACAGGCCCGTATGATGGCCAAAAAACAAAAACAATGGTTGCCCAAATTGCTGATGACAGCCGTGAGCATGTGGCTGATGAAAAAGTAATGGACTATAGCCCTCCCGACTATTAATAATGTCTTAAGTGAACAGGTGTTTACTTGACGCGATTCAAGAGACTCGATAAGATCGAGTATGAAGCAACAATCAACACGTAAGGAAAAGAACAATGTCTAGAGATTCAGATGATTCAATGGGTTCATTTTTATTGGGCTTTATTGCCGGTGCCGCAGGTGGTGCTTTGATGGGTGTGTTATTTGCACCAAAGTCAGGCGATGAATTCCGTGAAGACTTGCAAGATCGTTTGACGGACTTCCCCGACAAAATCACCAAGGATATTAACGACCCAAAGGCCCGTCAATTTATTGATCGCACGCGCCACACGATTGAATCGCGTGTTGAGCAGGTCCGGTCTAACCGTCGTGCCGAACGCTTGGCCCGTGCCAAAGAAGCTGAGCAAGCTGCTTCAGGCTACGATTATTAAGACTTAAGTACAACGTCTATTTATTTATCATTAATCCACCACAAGGAACCCACTATGAACGAAACAGCCATTGGCACACTCATTCAACTGAACTTAGTTTTACTGGTTCCTGTGGTGATCTTTTTGGCATTGGTACTGTATCAAGTACTGCGTTTACTCACTACGGTGTCGGGTTTCGTGTCGATGGCGCAATATGAACTGTCTCCTGCACTCAAAGATGTACGCTTAACCGCTGGGCACGTAGAAACCCTGAGCGCTAAGGCCGTGGGTGGTGTCAATTCGATTGAAAAGGGCGTGGAAGCCACAGGACCTGTATTAAAAGAAGGCGTTGATAATGTGCGTCGGGCCAGTGGTCAGCTTCAGGATGGGGCACAGGCATTGTTTAGTGGCATTGTAAAAGCCTTTTCAAAATCAGGCACCGGTGCATCGAGTAAGCACGACGATCGTTGGGATATCCCTTACGATGAGGAAGATTAGTAGATAGCCACTTGTTACGGTAAGTTTAACCACGTTGTGTATCGCTTTGTCGGTTGCCTAATGCGATAATTTGATTTAGATAGAGATCTCTAAAATAGGGTACTTTGACAAGAACATTATTTAAGTCGACAGGCGAATCAGCCGATACAGACTATACATAATCAATTTTTAAGAATGATAGGAAGGCACATTATTATGTCATCAAGCGGAAAATTTGTATTAGGCGCCCTATTAGGTGGTGCTGTTGGAGCTGTGGTTGGGATGTTGATTGCCCCACGCAGTGGTGTTGAAACACGTGAAATGATCAGTGATGATTTGCGTCATCGTTATGATGAAGGTGCTGATCGCGTTCGTCAAACGCGTGATGAGGTTGAGAGTAAAGTGCGTGATAAGGCCGAAGAACTCACTGATACGGTGCGTGCCAAGGCTGAAAATTTGACCGATAAGGTCCGTGAAATTGCTGACGATCTTGAAGAAACAGGTCGCGAAGCTCTTGAGCGTTCTTCAAACGGAAATGGTAAATCCTCAAAAAGTAAATCGACTGCCAAAGTCGATTAATTGCTTTTGATTGCCGGAGCCACGTTGCGATGACCCGACTCTATATTTCGGCTGATTTGGAAGGCGTGTGCGGTGTGACCTCACCGCATCAATGTGATCCCGATCCCAAGCGCGATCCTAGTGCCTATGCATTGGCGGTGTCTCAGTTGGCAACCGAAGTGAATGCCGTGGCTGAGGTGGCATTTAGTGAGATGGGCGTGACTCATATCACGGTGAATGACGCGCATTATATGATGACGAATTTACTACTCTCTGAGCTGGATCCCCGTGTTCACTTGCTTTCAGGTAAGCCTAAAAATTGTGCGATGGCCGCTGGACTCGATGCCAGTTATGACGCCATGATGCTTCTGGGGTATCACGCTAAGGTGGGCACTGAGCGAGGCATTCTTAATCACACATTTCATAGTCGCCTGTTTGATGTCCGTATCAATGGGGTGTCGTATGGTGAGGGTGGTGTGAATGCCTTGTATGCAGGGCTTGAGTTTGATGTACCGGTGGTGATGGCCAGTGGTGATAAGGCTTTGTGCGAGGAGCTTTCAGCCTTGATGCCTGAGTTCCAGACAGTGTGCACTAAAGAGGCTGAATCAACGACCTCGGCACTGTGCTATCCCATTGATACCGTATTGAAGGATTATCGTGAGAGTACGCGTCAGGCGTTGTCTGATGTGACTAACAATGTTTCGAAAACCACGCTATGTAAGGGTATCAGTGCTCCGTACACATTGGAAATAACCTTTCTTGATTCTTTGTCATGTGATACGGCGATGACGCTACCTTGGCTGAAACGCATTGATGGTAGGCGTGTTGAATATACGAGCGATAGCTTTAAAGAGATTTATCAGGCGCTACAATCAGCCTATGCCGTCCTTGCTTACTCAAGTGCGTTATATTATTAGTGCAACGAAATGATCTGATGAACGTCATGATCATAGAGGGCGCGATGGCGTCTCAACTGTCACAGTGGTTTTAAAGTGTCACAATAAAACACGAAAAATGAGCTAAAAAACGATGGTTTCGATTTCTGTTTGAAGTCTTTTTATTCATTTTTTACCCGTTTTTAGCCAAAAAATGACCCTTTTTAATGTAAAGTAAATGTAACAGTTTTACAAAAAAGTAACAAATATTTGCATCTTTTACAAAAGTAATGGTTTTATATATATAGGTGATACTAATCGCCTGTAGGTGAACAGAATCAATATATAGAGCAAAAGCAAAGCGAGCAACACCAATAAACTAAAGAGGTTCAGAATTATGAACATGAATTTAGGTGGAATCTATGCTGCGGCAGCTGCTGGCTCCTTTTCCAAGGGTCAGGAGAAATCCGCTGACTCCACACGAGCCAAAGACGAAAAACGCAAGTACGCCAACCTGTTATCTGCCGATAAACAGCGCAAGGACGCAGCCAATAAAACCGGCGCTTCCAACAAAGGTCAGCTAGCGTAATTAAACGACAATGTGACGTGGTAGTAGTGTCACAGCGTTTTTAAGTAGGGAGTTTTTTCTCCATCAAGACTATTTTTTGATGGGTCTTGAATACTGTGTGCTTAAACGCTATTCCGCGCTGACTTGACCGGCTTGAATACTAACTGACTGAAATGAGAGTGGCGTGAGCTTTACGTGCTGTAAGCCTGCGTTAACGAATAGTTTGCCGAGCTCATCGGGCGTTAAAAAATGCTTGGTAGATTGGGATAGGTAGCTATAGGCTTTTTTATCAAGTGCTAGCAGCTTGCCCATAATCGGCATAATCGTTGAGAAGTAAAGCCAGAAGCCAGGCAGTTTAACATCAGGACAGGTATCAAGATTGACCACCCAACCACCGGGCTTCACGACCCGTGTCATTTCATTGATGGCTTGCTGAATATCAACCACATTGCGCAGGCCAAAACTGACGATGGCCGCATCAAATGAATTATTCTCAAACGGCAAAGCGAGTGCGTCGCCTTGCACCACCTTTAAGTTGCTTAGGTCGGCAAAGCGATCTTTAGCCACGCCTAGCATATCGGCAGAAAAATCGAGTGCGGTGATATGGCCGGTATCGCCCACGTGCTGATTGAGATAGCCAATCAAATCACCCGTGCCACTGCACACGTCCAGAACGGTATCCCCTGTTTTGAGTTGGAGTTGTTTGCTGGCTTCTTTTTTCCAGCCTCGGTGCATCCCAAAAGAGATGCAGTCATTCAAAACATCATAGCGTTTGGCAATACGATCGAACATCGATTGCACCTGTTCAGATTTGTTCTCAATACCACGTTCAGGCTGAGGCACCACAGAAGACAAGTCATTACTTACTTCAGAAGAGGTTGAGGATTGTGTGTCAGTCATTACCATAACGCCATCCTACCCAAAAGACGCCGTTATTAAAAGCATTACAATGCCAAAATAATTTTTGTAACGGGGGTAAGATTGCAGGCCTAAGGGGTTTAGTATTAAGTATGTTATTTTGTATGGGAATATAGTTTTAAAATGGTGGAAAGAATGAAAAAAACTATAGTGAAAAAAATTGTTTTTCTAGCGGTATTTTTCTTGCTCACGGCGCCATTTGCTTGGCGAAATTTTCAGGAATATTTCCCAGTTCTTTTGTCCCCTGTATTAACTACGGGATCTATTGAGAAAGCCAATGAAGAAGATGGGGTGCTTTATAGCTATCAAGCTAATAATAAAAAGTATATGGGCCAGTTTAAAACAGAGGATTTTGAGGATTATGTCATAGGTTCAAACACTTATGTCTACTACGCATCAACAAACCCTGCTTATTCGGTCACGTATTCTCCTCTAAACCATCTTATTTCAATTATCGTAATAGATATTGTTCTGATATTATTTGTTTTTTTTGATGAGCTACTTGAATTGTATTTAAAATTCACTATAGATAAGAATGAAAAACCTCTGAGTACCCATGTATACAAGAATAGTGTGGATATACCAAAAATAAATAATCCTAAGGCTAAGCTATTTATAAGCACGCTAGTGTTACTTGGTATGTGTTTACTGATAGTTATTGACGTAGGAATGATTTTAATTACTGGGGTTTTGGTATTTATTGGTGAAACGACCTTGCTGAGAATACTGATGATGGCTATGTTTATATTTTTTGTTTGGACTTTATACTCTCAATATACGATTGCTGTGAAACTTTTCAGAGAAAAATTTGGAAATCCTCAGGTGTAACTTAGTTAAAAAGCTCGTTAGCGACGTATTTAGTTTAGGTGGGTGTAGATGC
>CAYGPY010000132.1:0-7794 GCA_964351765.1 uncultured Vampirovibrionales bacterium | reverse complement strand
TGGCCTTCCCCTATTGATAAAAACGAAGCAATCACTCTAAAAGTAAGCAATTGCATTAGCCCGTATTCTACGATGAAGAGGGCAGGATCTCAAGGCGAGGGGATGTCTCTACTTTAGCTTAATGGCAAGTCGGTTGACGCTCTCAAGATCAATGACCTCACCATGAGCATACTTGCCCTTGGTGCCCACGCTATAAATCACGCCTTGCTCTGGCACATACTGCAACGGCTCGCCGGTATAAGCATCCAATGGCAAAGAGGATAAATACGCTGGCACAAGCTCACCCAGATTTTTTGGCAAGTGACCCTTCGCCTTTTCAAAGCGCTTCATCGCAATTAAAGACAAAAGCAAGGTGGTGCTATTTTCAGTACCACGATAAGAGCCATTCATATTAAAATCGGGGGCCACTAACTTAGCCAGAATCCTACCCTTAGGATTAGGTTTTCGAAAGTTATCGCTATCCATAATCGCTTTAAACTCCTCAAGCAATGGCGTAGTAGGCGCATACGTTACGGCCTCCATATAGTGCAAAACACTTTTATAGTAGGTTAGGAGACTGTTTTTAGTTTGATTGCGCTTAAATAAAAACAAAGAGTAAACCTTGTAATACCATGGCTTGGAGGCTATAGCCTCTTTTTGTGCTTCATAGGCACTGTCAATAATACTTAGCTGATATGGGAATTCACCTTTAATGACCTGAATACAATCGGCTTTAAAAACACCTTGGTTGGTTTTCAGTATTTTCGTTAGCTCTTTGTATATCGTCTCACTCTCTACATCCTGAGGTATCTCTTTTATAAACTCTTTTAATACACTATATAAATTGTTTTGTATCATAGAGAACACCGCATATTCAATCAGTGTTCCAGCATGAACTTTATAACTAAATTCGAGCAACGGTTGATAGCATTTTAGTGCTTCACCGTAACGATTTGCCTGTTGTAAACCTTGGCAGCGAGCTATCTCAAGTTCTACCATTGGATTAAGTTTAGTAACCCTATAATCCCTGTTTTCTAGATAAGGGAGAGGGTGATACGGTTTTACAATGCCTTCACGAAGTAATGCCAAAACATCGCTATTATTTTGAATTAACCGTTGAATCTCATCTACTGGCATTTTATGTTTGCCCAGCTGTTTCGATTGCGTCTTGGTTATCTCAAACATACTAGTGGCTTCAAGAAGCTCATAATAGCCATTTTCTTCCTTACTTAAAGGCGCTTCTTTGGGTACGTCTAAAAAAGAGGCATCTTGCAACGGCTCATCCACCAAGTAATACCAACCCAAACCAGCCAGTAGTAAAAAACACACCACAGTCAGTGCTACCAATGCCTTACGCATGCCCTCAAACTCCCTAATTTGCTAAGAACCCTCATTATACCAGTCCGCACTTAGTAAAGGTGATAAAGCCTCAAGAAGAATCCCAAAATGCCACACCCCCCAGTTGGGCTAAATAGTTTAGTCTAACTTTACTGGTTTACCCTTTCGCTTGGGTAAAAAGTATGTCATAACTAAAATTATATAAACCCAATCACCCCCATCGCTAATGCGTTCGAAGAGGGACAAAAAAACCGAGTGCCACCCGACTGCGCGCACCATACCTATCACGGATACCCTCTGTGATTATTGTGCTGCCTGCCATATACCAAACCAATCCAATCAACCCAACCTAATAGGAACCCGCCCATGTCATTTCCGTTTCCTTCCAGTGATGCCAACA
The DNA here is from genome assembly GCA_964351765.1 of uncultured Vampirovibrionales bacterium. Taxonomy (GTDB): domain Bacteria; phylum Cyanobacteriota; class Vampirovibrionia; order Vampirovibrionales; family Vampirovibrionaceae; genus CAYGPY01. Next base: position 6,077 of record CAYGPY010000132.1, on the reverse strand, counting down.
ACGAGTTTAACAACCTCAACAGCTTTAATGACAGTCATCCAAACTTAAACGACACGCCCCCCATTACCGCTGAAGAGGCCTATGCGTTTTTAGCCAATAACACGTATTTGCAAGAGCTGGATGCCGAACTAGAAGCCCAACACCCGGTGATGGAACACTTTTTTGGCGAAAGTAGCATTACGCTAAAAAACGGCAAGCGTGCCAACCGCGACGCCACCGAAGACGTTCTGAACGCCCTGTACGAAACCATTAAAACTTACGGCCAAGATGGCCTAAGAGAACTAGTAACCCTCACCAAAGTATGCCGAAGCCAGTACTGGCAACAAGTCACCCTCAAGCATCTGGAGTGCATGAAAAGCGCAGGTATCATTGATCATGACGGCATCATCACCCCCTTTGTGCGCGATGTAGTGATCTCATCGGTACGCGGCAACAACGCCGAAAACCTTTATGTGGTCTCACCCTTGGCCAGTGTTGCCGAGGCATCTGAGTCTGCCGAAGATTAATATCAACCCCTGATCTGACATCACACGAAAAATCACTAAACCCATCTTACTAGCACCTAACTAGCTTGATGGGTTTTTGTGTGGGTAGACACAGCCTATAAAATAAAAAAGGAAACCTCTCACTATGGCCGTTAACTTTCAACAAGCACCGGTATTTCAAGCCTTTACAGCACAAATGAAAGAGCTAAAACAAAACAGCCAAACCTTTCAACACCGTGCGACTGAAAAAGCATTCAGCATCCCAGAACAAGATAACCCCCTTGTTGATGCCAGCCTCAATCACACCAGTGCCTTAGGTGCCCTGCAAAATCAAATCGACAGTCTCAACAGTGTGGTTACCGAAATGGCGGGCCAAGTTGGCACAAATTTCAATACAAAGGCTTAGATTAAATTAAAAGGAAACAAATCCATGCAAGTACCCAACGCGCCTGCCTACTATGGCAGCACCTACCCTACAGCACAAAATGTATTTCACGGGCTACGCACCGGTGTTGAGCAAACTTCTGATAGTATCCTCACTGTATTAAACTCTGTGCCTCAAGCCAAACCGAAACAACAACGCGCCTATTTAACCTCGTCTGCCAAGCTTCTGAATGACGTGAACCTTCAACAAGGCGAACAACTCATCGCCCTTGAACACATGATCGGCAAGCAACAAAAAGTCATCGACCAGCTAGTACAACACACCGGCATCAAGTTTGATAAAGCTGGATAACCCGATACAACATACTTAACTCTCTGATAAGGACAAAATCAATGAACTCAACACTAAATCAGCCCTACTCATCACAAATTCAGAATGGCCAAACTAGTATCGCAAGTTGGAAACAACAGGAACGCACTGCCAATACACGTGTATCGAGCCACATTAATGATGTTACCCATCGCCCCTCTGCAGGTGACGGGATTAACTCACTCAAATATGCAACTCGTTCTCTGCAAGGTGTTACATCGCATCAGGCACAACAAATGAGAATGATGGAAACCATGATTGAAGCACAGCATCTTGCCATTGAGCGCCTTGCTGAAAAAGCTAAGCTTGACTTGGATGCCTAAATTTACACATTAAATCTAAAGTGAACGACGTCGCCGTCTTTCATGATGTACTCTTTGCCTTCGAGGCGCTGAAGCCCTTTTTCTTTCGCGCCTTTTTCACCACCGTGCTCTACATAATCGTTATAGGCGGTTACTTCAGCGCGGATAAAGCCTTTTTCAAAATCGGTGTGGATAATCCCCGCACACTGTGGGGCGGTAAAGCCGTCTTCAAAGGGCCAAGCACGAACTTCTTTAACGCCGGCGGTAAAGTACGTTTTTAATCCTAATGTATTAAACGCCGCACCAATCAAGTGCTCAATACCACTGGATTTTACACCCAAGCTATCCAAGTAATCGGCCACTTCATCAGGCTCTAACTGCGAAAGCTCGGCTTCAATTTGTGCACTAATCAGCACCACATCACGGCCTTCTGTTGCCGCAAATTCTTTCAAACGTTTCACATAGTCATTGGCATCTGGGTTCGCCAAATCCCCTTCGCTCACGTTGGCCGCATAAATCACGGGCTTCGAGCTCAACAACTGTGAGCTTTGCAATAACGTTTTTTCATCTTTACTCAGACTGTTCAAATCAATCACACCACACGCATCAATGGTGGGTTTTACTTTCTCAAACAACGCCAACTGTTCCACGGCTTCTTTGGCTTTGGTTTTAGCCAACTTACGTAGTTTTTCCATCCGCTTTTTAAGCGAATCACTATCACTGAAACATAATTCGGCGTGGATGGTCTCAAGATCACGAATCGGATCGATACTGCCATCAACGTGAGTGATGTTCTCATCATCAAAACACCGCACCACGTGCACAATGGCATCCACTTCTCGGATATTGGCCAAGAATTGGTTGCCCAAGCCCTCGCCTTGACTCGCCCCTTTTACCAAACCCGCGATATCAGCAAATTCAAACACCGCTGGGATAATCACCGTGGTGCCAACTAACTCTTGAAGCACTTGCATGCGTTTATCTTGCACCTTCACGATCCCAATATTGGGCTCAATGGTACAGAACGGGTAGTTGGCACTTTCGGCCTGATACGAACTGGTAAGGGCGTTAAACAAGGTGGATTTGCCTACATTGGGCAGACCAACAATACCGGCTTTTAACATAGAGGGGGATTCCTTATAAAGAATAGCGTTATCATCTCGACTTTCATCGAGACCGTAACTCAGGTATGATAGAGATGATAATAAGCCAATCATGGCCAAACGTCCAAGGCTTCTATCATAGTTTTATGACATCTTTGTTTTGTTCATCCCCTTTTTTGAAAGGTCACATCGGGTCTTTATGCAGCAAGATTCACTCTATTTACAAAATCCGGTTGATATTGAAACCCTGCCTGACTTACACAGTCGGTGGCTTTTTGCTGGCATTGATATGGCACCCGTGGACACCCTTGAAACCGGCGTGGCGCTCATTGATCGTGATAAAAAACTGATGCGCATGGACAAGATGGATTCCGACGCAGATCTGTTTCGCTTTTTAGAAAGCCTCGGCCCAAAAAGCGGTGTTGTGATTGCCCTTGATATGCCAAAAAGCTTAAGTATGCGCAGCAAGTGGCACCAACAAGAAGTACGTATGCACCCCTTGCGCTTGGATGCCAAGGCGCGCACAAACGTCATCGATCGCTTTGCCCCGCGTGCCCGTAAGTTTTACGACAAAGCCCAAGAAAACGGCTGGCTGATTTTAAACTTTTTTACCCACCCCGCCAAAATGGAATACGGCCTAACGATTCCTTATAAGCACCGTAGCCCACAAGGGTGCAAAGCCATGCAGGCACTCATTTCTGAAAAACTCGGTATTAAAGAGATGCCCACCAACTTGGCACCGAGTTCGGTGTTGGATGCCATGATCGCCGCGTATACGTCGTGGTCATTGGTTCACGGTGAGGCAGGCAAGCACTTTGATCTGTTTGCCGATGACCAGAGTCGCTACTACTTGGATCCCATTGAGGTGGTTCCTGAAGTGAAGAAAAAACGCTTCCGCCGCCACCGCCGGTACTCTCGCAGGTAACACGCTAAATAACAGTAGCGTATTGAGTAAATAAAAATAAAAAGAGTGAGTTAATACAGGACACCGTTAGCCCGTTATGATTGAGCAGGCCAGCCGATTTGGACTCGATATTTTAATGGACGGCTACGCCCAAATGCTGGGCTTTATTGCCACCATGGGGCTTTTGGTATGGCTGGGCAAGGCACGACCCAGCCGACAACTGCTGTATTTTATTGTGGCCCCTGTGCCCGTCATGCTGTTAGGGTTGTTTTGGCCCGTGTTGGCAAAGGTCTTTTATTTTTATAACCCACTGTTGTGTTTGGCGTTGTTAGTCGATTGCTTTCTATTATCGGCTCGACCTAAGCATATTGAACTGACTCGTAACACAGCAAACAAGCTTTCGATTCATCAACCCAATACCGTTATTATCAATATTCTCAACACCTCTAAGAAAAAACTTCAGGGTCTCATCCGTGATGATCTCCCCGATACCTTTAAGACCCCAAGCCATGGCCCGCACCAGCACAAACAAAGTATTACCGTCGAGGCCGGGCAATTGGAATCTGTGGTGTATGAGGTGCATCCCACTCGTCGGGGGGCCTTTGATCTGGGTGCCATTCGCTTAACGTATCAGAGTGGGTTAAAACTTCTCTGGCTTCAGGTCAGTAACACAAATCAAGACTGCAACCACGTGGAGGTCTATCCGGATCTCAAACGTCTCACCACCCTACGGGTGCGCTACTCCAAGGCCATGACATCAGGCAACCTGCAACGCCGAAGCAGTGGGATGGAAGGCACGCAATTTCAGGGTTTGCGCAATTATGACGCGGGCGATGACATCAAAAAACTAGACTGGCGCGCCACCGCCCGTATGGACAAACCCATTGTGCGCACCTTTAGCCATGATGTAGAGCAACCCGTGATGCTACTCATTGATAGTGGCCGACTGATGCAGCGTGATGTGAATGGGATTAGTAAGCTGGACTGGGCCATTAACGGGGCGTTATCCTTTGCCTCGGTGGCACTCGATCGAGGGGATTATGTGAGCTTGGGCGTGTTTAGCCAAGCCATTAAAACGTGGATTCCCTTTGGATCGGGTAAAAAACATTTAAAACGTTTGGTTGATGGCGTGACCCCTGTTTTTGCTGATCGCAATGAAGCGATGTACGCCGAAGTGATGCCGACACTCACCAAACACCTTTACCGACGCTCTTTGGTGGTGATGTTTACAGATATTGTGGATGAACTGGCCTCGGCCAATTTGATTAAAAACGTGCAACGCATTAGCAAGCACCACTTGGTGATCTTAATTACGATGAGTAATGGTGAGTTAGAAACGTTGGCTTCACAACGCCCCATTAATAAAGAAACCGCATACCAAGGTGGTGTCGCCTTAGCACTCGATCAATCGCGGACTCAGTGCTTAAGTGTGTTGCGAAAAAATCCCAACATTATGGTCATCGACACGCCAGCCGATAAAATTGATGACGCGCTCATTCAAAATTACCTACACATCAAACTTAAAAATAAGCTATAAATTTTCAAATCATTAGCTTGATTTAGTTAGCTTGGTTTAGATAGCGTCTTCAATATGATGTCGCTTAATATTGGCAATCGAATGTCATCGCCCTTAAAGGCACGAAAGGTGACAAACACCCAACAACAGAAAAAGACGATTAGATAGAGAACAAACGGCAAAATGGCCAAGATGCCCAGAATAGGAATGGCAACAAAGAACTTGATGAAGGCACCAATCAACCAAAAAACAAAGTACCCAAACAAGGCCTGAACCCCATGAAATTTAATCGGCTCAGAGGTCTTGTACTTCCAAAGAAAAATACCAATCGTGGGGATGCCAAATAAAATCAATCCGGCATACATAAACATCACCATCATCTGATCCTGATCATTCTCTGGCTTGGTTTGCATCGTGCTCATAATAGTCGTCTCCTCAATACAGCTTGCTCCATCATAACCAATAAAAGCGAATAGCGGTAGGTTTCCTACTACAGAAACCTACCGCTAAATCGAAATTTAAGCTACATGATGTTTACTGGGCTTATTACTTAACCGGTGCTGATGCCGTTTCAACATCTTCTTCAAAAGTAATAAAAACGCCTTCCATCTCGTCATCCGAATCCGCCTGCTCTTGGGCAACGGCTTCTTCAAAGTTAGAACGACGAATGCTTTGACCACGCTCACTTTTAGAACGTTTTAACAATTTCGTTTTATGACGTTTTAAGCTTCGATCAATCTTGTCTTCCAGTAAATCGATACTAGCATACATGCTATCACTGGCTTCTTCTATACGCACAATGGCACCATTAACGTGTATGGTGGCTTCAGCACGTTGGCTTTCTTTAATACGTGGGTTTTTCTCAACCGATAAAAACACGTGCACTTCATTTACAAAATCAAAGTGATGCTCAAGCTTGTTGATTTTTTCTTCCACATAGTCACGAATCGCATCGGTGACTTCTAAATTTTTTCCGTTGACAATTATTTTCATCGAACCGTCCTCATATAAAC
>CAYGPY010000131.1:0-7807 GCA_964351765.1 uncultured Vampirovibrionales bacterium | reverse complement strand
CTGCGGAGGTTACGGGGGTATCGGTGGCGCTGGTGGACGCGCTGGTCTTGGCGGTAATGGTGGCGCAGGTGGTCCTGGTGGCATCGGTGGCGCTGGTGGAACCAGTGGTACCCATACTAATATCGGCGAAGCCGGTGTTGGTGGTGCAGGCGGCGCAGGCGGAATCGGTGGCCAAGGCGGCAAAGGTGGTAAAGGCGGTAAAGGTGGCGCTGGTGGCGCTGGCGGAGCCGGTGGTGAAGCCCTTGCTGGTAACGATGGTTTAATCGTTATGCCTGATTCATCTCAAGGTGATGTTGTTGCTGGACGTCGTAACAACTACGATGACACACAACGCAATGAATTACTCTCTAATAAAGAGAACCTTATTCTTCTTTCTCGTGACGTGGATGGTGGTAACCTGAATCGTTTAACCAACCGTGTTATCGATTCCAACGTACGCTCACTTGCTAATAAAGAAGGCGGCGCTTACGAAGAAATTGGCTTACGCTTATTTGCTGATAGCTTTGATGACTTGTACAACAACTTTGTGATTGGTAGCAGTACCGATGGCAGATTAGTTCTTGATAATTTCTTTGATCAGGTAAAAGGTGGCCCTCAAGAAGTTCGTGTACTCGACAATGAAGTTAACTTCATTGATCCGTTTGCAAACCTAAACAGCTTAACGGTTGTTAACGACGGTACGGTTAAAGTTCATAGCCGTTGGGAAGTGGGTCACAAGTACCTTCAAACCCACGCTTCTAAGTTCGCAACGTTAACCAGTATTTACAACTCACCGGACTATGCTTATGGTGAAACTGTTCTTGTTAGCGGTTACGAATCTCAATCACACTTCGCAACCGGTGGTGGCCACATTGGAATCTTATCCAACAAAAACATTGTTAACGGCTCTAAAATGAGAGAAATCTCTAAAGATGACGTTCAAGTACAACGCTTGGGTGGCGGACTGGAAGCTGAAGGCTTCTTATCTGGTGGTAGCATTGTTCTAGCAGCCAAGCGTAACGTAATTAATAACAGCTACATTGGTACCTATGCTCACGAGTACAGTGGCTCTTCTGAAACACTGTCTGATTTTGCTGAAGCGTATTTCGGTAGCATTTACGCTAACACTAACTACAACCATACTGGCGAAAATGGTAGCTTGAACGGTGGTAGCATTGTTCTTACAGCCGGCAGAAACATCCGCAACAACGGCGGTGGCTGGACACTCTATGAATATACTTCTGGATTCCAGAACGCTGATGGTAGCCAAGAAATCGACGAGTCCATCTCCGAAGTGATACCGGGTCGTCAGATGTTTCGTGGCGGTGGTTTCATTTCATCTGAGTCTGACTTGACTGGCGGTACCATTAGTATGCAAGCCGGCAGAGATATTATTAACTCTGGTGTTGTTTCAGCTGACTCCTACGGTGACATTGCTGAACCGCCTCCAAGTGACGGTCCAGATATCGCTCGTGCGCTTAGTACAGGTGGTGTTATCACCAGTAAAGCCGGACGCAACAACGTGAACACCGGTCTGATTTCAGCCGATTACAATTCAAACTACAGAAAACAGAGTCAGTCTCTAGCACGTAGCACAGAGGGTGGCCCTGGCATTCCTCCAAATGGTCAAGGTGGATTCATTCACCTTCACGGTGGCAACACGGTTGTGAATGCGGACTTGAATACTTTACTGAGTGTTAATCCTGAACTATTCAGCGATTATAGCTTCTTTCCATCAGAAGGTCAGTCAGGTCACTTCCATAGTTACCAGTACTTCTCCTTGCCACACGGCCCTGGTGAAATCTCGGCTATCGGTAACAACCAAGGTGGTACCGTTCTTCTTACCGGTGGCGGAAACGACCGTGGCGGCTTAAGCCAAGCCTTCCGTGACAGACACTTAGGTGGTCTCGGTGATAGTATCAATGGCTTTGCCACTGATGGTTTAACACCACCAGTTACCACAATGGATACCATTGTTAGCCTCACCAACGGTGAATCAGCCCTGAACTTGGGTCATATCGATACCACGTCAATGGCCCCTGGTGGTGACGGCACCATCGGTCTTGCTGGTAACAACTATGTTGGTATCGGTGACGGTTCTAGCTTCAACGGCGTTGAAGTGAACCACGGTGCGATTACGGGTTCCTCAGCCCCATCATTCGCCTTCCAGTTCTTGTTGAATGAAATCAACGGAAACGGTGGCCGAGTGAACGTGATTGCGGGTCAAGAAATCACTGGTGCTGATGGTGTGGTTCGTACCGCCATTCAAGCTCTTGGATGCTCTAACTTGGAGACTCTGGGTAGTGACTTCCCAACGGACTTCACCATCCCTGATCCCGATGCAGCGTCAGCACAACTATCGATTGATTTGTTAGGTCTGTTCCAGAACTACCGTTTTAAAGCTGATACACAACTTAAGAACATTCCGCCATTAGTTCTCGCTTTTGGTCAGTCCAACATGTTCCTAGCGAGTGCCTACGGCTCAGTAACCCAAAAAATCCTAATGCTTGCCTCTGCTGAATACTTGCAAGTATTGAACCAGACGGGTTCAACAGCTAGTGCAACAGCCGCAATGAGTGACTACCTTGCTCAAGCCGGTGTGGATGCCGAAGCTGCTGCCGACCTAATTCAAGCGATTGAAGATGGTACACTTGAAGCTGATGAGAACATCATCAATGCTCTCAAGAAGATGGCAGGCAACGCTGACCCAACCTCAGTAAGCGCCGCATTGTAATAGGCCGTTCTACTGAACACAACTCAAAACTTAAAGGCGCTTAACCCAAATCGGTTAAGCGCTTTTTTTGTATCAATAACACCCATAAAATGCGTCAAAAAATTGGGAACACCCATCCTAAAATAACGTCTTTATTTATATCAGTCTTTTCTAAGCACAATTTTTAGGAGCTCCTTCTTATGGCACAGCTTGAATCTCAACCTCGTTTCCACGTGAACTTGGACACCATTCGTATTGCATCACCTTGCCCAGCAAACTGGGATGAGATGACCGGTGACGATAGAAGTCGTTTTTGCGGGCAATGTGAACTCAACGTGTATAACTTGTCGGATATGACTCGTAATGAAGCCGAAGGGTTTCTCAGTGAAAAAGAGGGACGCGTCTGCGTTCGATATCACCAAAGAGAAGACGGTAGCATCATCACAAAAGATTGCCCCGTTGGTTTACAGATAAAGCATCGTAAACGGCTACACTTTGTTCGTAAAGGCATCGCTGCTAGTATTATGCTGGCCACGATTGGTGGATTGTTTTACGTCCAAAAAAGCTATGCTAAAGATCAGCAACCCAATACCTACCCCTCTCCACAACAGATACTGGGCAAACCAATGCCTCCAGGAGTAGCGGGTGGCATTATGTTGCCTCCTTCTGAGATCAATAAATTTGATAAGAAAGAACCCAAGCACATCAAAGGCAGGCCTGTTATTATGGGTGACATTGCGGTTCCACCACCACCGCCATCAGATCCTCAAATCATTCCACCACAAAATTCAAAAGATCACCAAGAACTTCGAGGCGAAGTGATTATTCCTCCAACTGATGAAAACTAAGTTTCGCTTCAGCGCATAAGCAGTATAATAGTAGTGGTTATGTGTAATAGGTTAATTTATTGATGGCTTTTCCTCTTGACCCCAATATGGTCGTTGCAGTCCCGGATGAATACGCTCGCTTTATTTTGAGTTTGTTAGTGGGTGTTGCGATCAGTTCAGCCTGTGGATTCCGAATTTTCATTCCACCCTTGGTGATGAGTGCTGGTGCAATTTTTATAGGCACAGCACTCCCAGAAGACTTAGCAATTCTAGGTACATTTCCAGCATTTTTTATTCTGTTAACTGCCACCTTGTGTGAGGTAGCAGCCTACTATATCCCTTGGGTAGACAACCTCCTTGATCATATTGCCTCCCCCTTAGCGATGATCGCAGGCACGGTTATTACCAGTTCTTTCTTAGGCGCGGACGTTGATCCTGTGTTGCGTTGGAGCGTAGCGTTAATCGCCGGTGGTGGTGCAGCGGGCGCCATTCAAAGTGTCACCACAGCCGCTCGTGGCGCATCAAGCCTGTTAACCTTAGGACTAACCAATCCCATTGTATCCTCAATAGAAAACGTGATGGCTGTAGGCATACCGATGGGATCACTTCTCTTTCCTCTTGTCGCTGTTATTATAGGAGGTGTCCTTATCATTACTGTCGTTTTAATTTTCTTGAAAAAAATAAAACCTAAAAAACAAAAGAGTTAAACTTTTCAGATCAGGGCTTTCTAAAAACCCATAATCCTTTTGGAATAAACCCTGCATATACCTCTGGTGATGGATTAAAGGGGGTTAAATTTAACAATTCAAAACCAGCCGATTGAAAGCATTCCAAAATATCAGACTCTCTATAATACCGAAGTGTCATAGCCTCCTCCGAGATCGTCTCCAACGTCTGATCGGCGTTGTAACGCTTGACAGTTGCAACATGGCTAGCTATACATGTTTCTTGATTATATGAACACCGACGGCTCACAAGCTCCTTACCATTGTCCCAAACCACAACCTCATCGTGATTAAAATAATCAACAAACGTTTTTTCTGTATCTGAATCAAATATGAGAATGCCCTTAGGCCCTAAGGCACGGTACACAGAACACGCCAACCTCTCTAAATCAGTGTCATTAAACAGATGATTAACCGTATTATGCATGCAGATGGCAGCATCTATTTTGATGTCGTCTTCAACCTTAAAGTTGGTGATGTCACCTTGAACAAAACGAAGCTTTTCTTGTATCGGCTTTGATAGTGCATTTAATTTTACTGTTGCTTCCTCTAGCATCGCCTCTGATTGCTCAACACCGTAAATAAACCAGCCTTTATCTGCCATCAACATCGACAACACACCTGTGCCGCAGCCCAAATCAGCTAAATTGGCTGGTGGTGAAATACCTTGAGCTGTCAGTAATTCGTTCAACAAATCTGAAGTTTCGTAAGGAATAGTCATTGCAGCAATGCGGTCATAAAGGTGGGCTGTTGAGTTATACATTTTTTACCTGCTTCACGTTTATTTTATAAATAATTGTCACAATAGTCAGGAAAACAAGCAATTAGAAATCACATCTTGTTTTTATTAACTTATACCTAATATTACCCTATGTATTTTGTATATTGTTTGAGAGCCCTAATCATATTTTATTAAATCGCCTTTTGCTTTAGAGCAGACGGTTCTTTTAGTAATTAAACAGAGAGGAAACATGCCTATGTGTAATGGAGCAGGCGGTGCCGGTGCCGCTGGTGGAGCCGGTGCAGCGGGAAATGCAGGAGCCGCTTCAAATATAGCTGCCCTAAGAAGCAATGCGGGTAACAATGCCCCACAAGCTGCTGCCGACAGAACTGCACCAACAGATCAAACCAGCCAGATTTTAGCTGCGTTTGCAGAAATGCTTGAACAAAGTAATGTACAGCTCACCTGACGAGGCTAAGTACTTATTTTTTATAAAACTAAAAACCACTGTATTTGATTAACCTTCATTATACAGTGGTTTTTTTAACACCTGAAAGATATAATTTGCTATCATACTTAGTATGACAAATTCCACATCAACTCTCTGCCCTTGCGGCAGTTCACAAATTTACGCTGACTGTTGTGCTCTGTATCATACAGGGCAACAGAAGCCTGCTACGCCTGAGATTTTGATGCGCTCTCGCTACACGGCATATGCCATGGGTACTTTGAGTGATTATCTCGTTCAGACCACACACCGTAAAAATCATCAATACACCTCCAACGTACACAAGTGGCGTCGTGATATTGATAATTATTGCAAAGAAACTACCTTCAAAAAGCTCACCATTGTAGAGAACAAACAACTTAGTGACGACAAAGCAACCGTCACGTTTAAGGTGCATTTTTCATATCAAGGAAATGAACTAGAGCTTCTAGAAACCAGCCTGTTTTTAAAAGCCGGTCAACGTTGGTTGTACCTCTCCGGTGAAACTGATGTTCAACCTATTGAGTCTAAATAGACTCTAATGACTTGATGAAGGGGTTCGCATCATATTCAGATCGTTTCTCATGTATAAATAGTATCGCTGATACTCATACACGGGGGTGTAATGACGTTTCACAATACTCGTAATATCAGTGATTTCAAAATCAAAATTCCGAAGTTTCTTAAATCGCAGATCGTTTTGAAACATCAACTGATCAGCACGATCGTATAAAATAAACTTCGGCTTCGCTTTTTTGATGTCTCGTGCAATTTCTTTAAGTTGTTCAGGCGTATCTAACAACGTCATCATCAATTGAAAGCGAGTAGGATTTCGGCGATCCGTAAGCAAGTAGAACTCCGGTGAGGCCGTAAACACAAAGAAGGGCTCATCAGGGCGCGTATTATCAGTGACAATTTTAACAATAGTGTTTTTAGCCTCAATCAATTCATCCGATTCAGAAACGCTCGTATACAAATGCTGCTCTACAGTTCCGTGAGAAAGAACCATGGGGCGTTCACGCATAACGACACTCGTATAGAAGTACATCAAAAAATAAGACGCCAAATACGTAAAAAAGATGGTAAGTAACGTGGTTTCGAGTCGTGGGTATTTTTTTATAAATGGATACGCCACGCCCACGCCCATAATAAACGCCACCCAGCCATTGCACTTGATATGAAAAATAGACGGATACGACAAGGTAGCCAGAAGCATCGCCACAGCCGTGACCGTTAAAAAGACATACTCCCAAGTATGTGCCGAGATTTCAGTTTTCTCTTTAAAGGCCATAACGCTCTTAACCACTTGGGTTAATCCCCAGCTGATACCAAGCGCAGGTAGAATAATTAAAAGCAGATCAATACCAAGGCGCAAATGGTCTTCAAACTTATGAAAAGCAACATCATTAAAGCCCACAACAAGAATAAATAACTCTTCTAAAAAGAAAATTGAATTGGTTGCGCTGTAACCACCGTGTAACACCCACGTAAATGTTGAATAGATAAAATCAGAGAGGGCACCTTGACTGTAAAAATAAGTCAGCATCACACCAATAGGCATTAAAAAAGGAAGAACAAAGTTTAATACGCCGTACTTAGTAACTTCTAAAGCCGAGCTTTTAACCTTTTTAGATTCATAGAAAAACAAGAAAAGAACCCAAGCCCCAAAAATAAGAAACCCGATTGTCTGAAGAAAAATTGCCGTTATCGACGTAAATAATCCCGACAGAATCAAATCCTTTTTGTTGTTTTTAAATTCAGGCCTAACGTAGCGCCACATAAACAATGTTGCAACCATGGCAAAAGACGAACTTAAAATATGATGCTGAAACTGAACCGACACGGGAAAGTGAGTAATCCAGAAAAACCCCATTAAAAACACAACCCATCGCCACGGCATATAGGCTCTAGCAATGCGATAGACAACAGCCCCCTGAAGTGCTAAAAGGAGTAACACAGAACTTCGCAACGCCACCAAAGAGAGGCCACCAAACAACTTGACGATAAGCAAACCAAGATAGTATGTTCCGGGCCAAATAAAATCAAAGAAGTCACGATACGGGATACTCCCTTGGCTCGTTCTCCACAGTTCATAAACAATCAAGTTCTCATCGGCTTGTGGCACACGGTATAAAAAAGGACCAATAACAAAATAAGCGTATAAGCACAGCAAAGGAACACTAATTAATAACAAAACGTTCTTTATTTGAGTACGTTTGTTTTCAGAAAAATTTTGAGAATCTGGATCCAAATTACTAAAAAGCCTTCTCCGACAACATCTTCAAGTATAACACCCAATCAAAAGAAGTATCAACCTCCTATTTCAATGATATGCCTCTATACATACAGCTATAC
>CAYGPY010000130.1:0-7817 GCA_964351765.1 uncultured Vampirovibrionales bacterium | reverse complement strand
GATTATTATACTATGCTAGAGCTTTATTTCATACCGAAGAACAAGCAAAAGCCTTGATTGCTGAGGCCGAAGCCACGCACAATCAAATTAAAGAAGGTGCGTATCAACACGGGTATCTTGAAGGCCACGAATTGGGTCATCACGAGGCCACCGTAGCCGTGGTGCAAAGCACGGTGAACGTACTGATGCAAGCGCAAACCATTCTAAACCACACTTATGACACTGAACGTAAAATCATGGCGCACTTTCAAAAAGATGCGTTGACAATCATTCAGCATATTTGCAAACAGGTGCTTCAAGAGGAACTCAATCAAGCCCCAGAAAAAATTATCGCGATGATTGATGCTCACGCAACCAAACTCCATTTAAAAGGCAAGGTGCGTGTTCTGATTAGTGAAGAAGGCTACACTACCATTGCTGGTTTCCAACCAGACACCAACGATGCGCTAGAGGCGATGTCTCGCTTTAAGTTCGTTGTAGACAGCAAATTAAAAGCCGGTGAAATTTACTTATTATCAGGTGATGATGACGAAGAACAATTATTCTCCGTAACCCCTGAACTACAAATTGATAAGCTAACCGACGGCATAAAAGGGAAAATCCCTTTGGACATAGTTGAGCCCGACACACCCGTGGCCTTTGAAAGCTTACTGATTGATCCCCCAGACAGAGTGACGCCCGAGGTCAACGCAACCCAAGGTATCGCAAATCTTGAGAGTGAAGCCAGTACCCACGAATCTCAAGATAATGAGACTGCAATACCTCAGGCAACGGAACCGCTCCCAGAAGCAAGTCAGCCGACAGAACAACCCCCAATGGTTGAACAACAAATGGAAATGTCATCCACGGTTGAAGAGATTACACCTGAAGTATTAGAAACACCAGCACCCCAATCGTTCGATTTTCCAGCGTTTGATGATGCCGCGTTAAATCAAGAGATCAACCCGATTAACAGTCCGTCTGACGTGCCGAACAACGAGCCCGTGGTTACCGACGATGTTATAGTTCCAGAGTCAATCATCTCCGAATTTGAACTGCCCTCCTTTGATGCCCTGAATCCGAGTGATGATGATGAGCTCCTTTGAGACTGACAACCCCTCTGTAAAAAATACAGAGAGTTCACACACTCCTAAGGCTACACCATCGAATGGTCTGTCCTCCTTATTAAGCCAACTCAGTGCGCAAACCAGCGTGAGTGAAATTGGCATTGTGGATCAGGTGATTGGCCTTACCATTGAATCGCGTGGCCCAAACGCTAAAATTGGCGACGTGTGCCTGATTGAAACCCAAGACCCCGTAACACCGATGTTGCGTACCGAAGTCGTGGGATTTCGCGATAGCAAATTATTATTGATGCCCTTGGGTGAAATGGCTAATTTATCACCCGGGTGTAAAGTATTTAACACCGGCAAGCCCTTTCAGGTCTCGGTAGGTGATGAACTTGTGGGGCGTATTCTAGACGGTTTAGGCAACGCCATTGATGACCGCTATAGTATTCCCGATGATGTGCAGTATCCTGTTGCAGCCGCGGCACCGCATCCCTTAAAACGACAAGAGATCCGAACACCGCTCTCACTCGGTGTAAAGTCACTGGATGGTTTTACAACGGTTGGCAAAGGCCAACGGATTGGTATTTTCTCAGGCTCTGGTGTTGGTAAAAGTACCACGCTAGGTATGATTGCTCGAAACACCGAAGCTGATATGTCGGTAATTGCCTTGATAGGTGAACGTGGCCGAGAGGTTCAAGAGTTTATTGATCACGCCCTTGGCGAAGAAGGCATGAAACGAAGCATTGTGGTTGTGGCCACGGCTGAGCAACCGGCGTTGGTTAAAATTAAAGCCGCACTGGTAGCCACTACCCTTGCCGAATATTTTCGTGATCAAGGCAAGAGCGTTGTGCTGATGATGGACTCCTTAACACGTGTGGCAATGGCCTTGCGTGAAGTGGGCCTTGCCGTTGGTGAACCCCCTGCCACACGAGGCTACACACCCAGTGTGTTTGCTTTTGTGCCCAAGCTTGTGGAACGTGCTGGTAACTCCGATAAAGGATCAATGACCGGCATTTACACCGTGTTGGTTGAAGGCGATGATATGAATGAACCCGTGGCCGATATGGTTCGGGGTTTATTGGATGGCCACATCATTCTTAGTCGCGACTTGGCTGAACATAACCACTTCCCCGCTGTTGATGTGCTGGGATCAATCAGCCGATTAATGATGACCATAGCCGACCCCGCACACAAAGAAGCGGCCGGTAAAATCAGAGATTTAATTGCCACCTACAATAAGTCCGAAGATTTAATTAGCATTGGTGCGTATACACCCGGTAGTAATATTCATCTGGATAAGGCCGTCAATTTAAAACCCGAAATCGATCAGCTTCTGCAACAAACCATTGCCGACAACGAGCCCTTTGAAGAAACGATTCAAAAAATAATCGCACTCGCTAGTCGTATTTAAACGAATTAAACCACAGGTTTATATTCAGAGAGTAGTTGTGATTCCAAAGCCATAAAGGCTTGAGAATAATTATTTCGAACACTTTCATCTATAGGCATCATCATTTTCAGGCTAGCATCATAGTAGTAATTCGTCTCTGTATGGTAGCCCGGCGACAGGCTTAGCAACTGTTCTAAATCCTTATTTGATTCCTCAAACAGAGTATTTTGATTTAAAAAGCGTCTCAATTCTTGGCGCGCCTTATCATAATTAGAGTCACTCCCATCGCGTAGAGATTGAACGAAGTAATGTGCCTTGTTTTCATCACTTAGAAGCGGGGACTCGTTCAGATGTGAAATCAAATAACTTCTTTCAAAGGCATTGGGGCCCAAAATACCCTTGTGAAGTAACTGCCTTGCACCATTGTAATCATTAGATTCTAAGGCATTGTTAAATTTTCGTTTAAATTTATTGGCTTGAATATATTCTTCAGTGACCGTTATACCGGCCCCACCCAAAACAGCGGCCGTACCATAGAACATCCCAACAATGGAGAGCAACAACGAAAACGTGAGCTTGTCGTCATCCCACTCCTTAATTAATTCTTCTCGAATTGCAGTGGCTAAATCCTGCGATTCAGCAGCCACATCGTGCACGATGTTGTGCTCCCCTGCTTTTTCAGACAAGTTAAACTCATCAGAACCATTGGTGGCATCTAAACCCGTCATACCCGCAGCAATTAACCCGGCCGAAATAACAGTATTACGGATAAAATTACCGGAAAACTGAAGCGGTGACGGAGTAGGTATGGAAGAATGAATGTGTGACATTGCTATTGGCTCGCTTGTTTACTATCAATTGTTAGCATTAAAGAAGGTAAACATTTTTTTGTGCGCTTCGGTACGAAAGCTCTAAATACCTCACTAAAGCGAATCTTCTCAATAAAACCATCTCATTACATCACGTTGTGTATCAAAGTGCTTGTTTTTTCATTGTATTTTTCTTAGCATGTGGATCGATTCATAAAGTTGTTATGACTAGTGAGTTTCCCAACATCCAATATTTTTTAGTTCAACCTATTTTTAGAGAGTGGATATAGAGCGTTAGAGTTTCATTAACTATTTAGAGAGAATAATCTCTGGGGGAGAACCATCGTATGAACGTATCACTGAATTCGTTTCAGCCTAAAATGGCGGGCAAAGAAACCATCAAGCCTACCTTTGGTGCCAAGTTAAAGCGCCGTGTATTGCGCGGTGGCGGTAATGCTGAAACGCTGCAAGATATTGTTATTTTAGGGGGTGCACGCACACCGTTTACCACCGTAGGTGGTGACCTTCGCGAAGTATCGGCCTACGATATGATTCGCATCGCGATGCAAGGCACGCTTGATAAAATTGGCCTAGCCGGTAAAAAAGTAAACCAAGTGATTATTGGTAACGTGATTGCCAATGACGCACAGGCTGCTTTCTTACCTCGTAACGTGGCGTTATCCTTAGGCTTGCGCCAAGGTACAACCGCCTTAGGTACCAACCGTTTATGCGGTACTGGTTTTGAAGCCGCCCGTCAGGCAGCACATTTGCTGGTTGATGGTGGTGACAGTGTTATTTTAACCGGTGGCGTTGAAAGCATGTCTCAGACTCCTGTAATGGACAAAGAGCGAATGCTTAAAGAAGAACTGGTTGCCGGTATGGAACGCAAGGCCGCAAAAACCGGTGAAGACTTAACAGAGAACGGCATTTATAAATTTGTAAAAGCCGACTTAGCAAAACCCATTGCTTATGAAAACCCACTTAACTTGGGCTTAACCGATCCACAGGCCGACATTATGATTGGTACGGCCGATCGCTTGTCCTCGCGTGAGTTTATTATGGGCAAAGGCAACGGGCCCAACGTAACCCGTGATGAAGCCGATGAGTACGCACTGCGCAGTCAACTCAGAGCCTCCGCAGCGCAAGCTGAAGGCCGTTTTGATGATGAGATTGTCCCTGTTAAGGCCAGTGATATTGAACGCGGTCAGCTTCAAGGTGGCGCTAAAGAAGTAACCAAAGATAGTCATGTGCGTCCGGGCTCAACAAAAGAAAAACTAGCAAAGCTTGCCGTAATGAATCAAAACCGCAAGGATGCCATCCACACCGCCGGCAACTCAAGCGGCTTGGTTGATGGTGCTGCTGCCATGGCCATTTCGACAGGCCGTTTTGCAAAGAAACACAACCTGCCTGTACTGGCTAAAATCAACTCGGTAGCCGTAACCGGTTGTGACCCTAAGATTATGGGTTACGGTCCTGTACGCGCCATTAAAGAAGCGTTGAGAAGTGCTGACTTAACCCTCGATGATGTTGCAACCATCGAGATTAACGAAGCGTTCTCCGGTCAAGCATTAGCGTGCTTAAAATCTCTGAGTAAAGACCACGCTGATTTAACCGGTGGTGATTTTGAGACGATTTACCCCGATATGCTGAGTAAGTTTAACCCTGATGGGGGCGCCATTGCTCTGGGTCATCCACTATCAGCAACCGGCTCACGCATCACCCTTCACACCGCCAATCGACTTAAAGCTGAAGGCAAGAAATTTGCCGTTGTATCAGCGTGTATCGGTGGTGGCCAAGGTATTGCAATGGTGATTGAAAACCCAGAAGCCACCAAGTAATACCTTAAATAAGATACCCACTAAAAACGCCGACTCTAGAAATAGAATCGGCGTTTTTTAATACGTTGGATTAAATTTAACTAGGCTTTAGCTCTGTCTAATTAATCCTGTTTCTCTCGCATCCAGTGTCGAAAGCGTTCCCATAAACCTTTATCATGTGCCTCATTCACGTCAGCAGAAACCGGTACATCTTCGGCTTTATTTTCTTCTTGCTTACGGATGGCTCGACGCGCATCAGCAGCTTCAGCTCGTTTTTTCTGATTAGCTGTTTTAGGTAAGTACGGCGGTACTTCAACAGCACGGCCATCACTCGGCTCAATTTTTACATACACCAGATAAGAGCTCGCCACCTTACGGCGATCACCCGTATTGGGATTCACTGCTTCCACCTCAACCTGCACTTCCATCGAGGTGCGCCATGTTTTGGTAACAATGGCCTTGGCTTCTACCTTTTCACCAATATAGGTTGGGGCAATAAAACTCATACGATCCAAGCGAACGCCAACCACAGGCAAGCCATAGGTTTGCTTCTCAGCCATCTTGGCACCGGCTTCATCAATAATATCTAGAATAATGCCACCAAACACATTAGCGTGGCCATTGGCATGTTCTGGGGTCATCATCCGTTCAACCACTTCTGGGCTATCGGATTCCTCAATCGAAATAAACGGCGCCACGTTGCCTTCTTCTTTACGATTGGCTTTACGTAAATCGGCCATCTTGGCTGATTGAACTTCTTCTGGTGTTGTTGGCTTTAAAGGCTGGAGTTGTGCTTTTTTACGCGAATGCAAATCAAGCGCAGCAAAAATCAAATGAGACGTAGCGACTTCTCGAATTTCACCACTGAGCATATTTTCAGCATACACCTTCACGCGTGACTCCAATGAACTGTTCCAGACCTGAGTGACATCGGACTCCATACGGATATATTCCCACTTATGGATGGGCGCAATAAAGTTGGTACGATCGACTGAGGCGGTGACCACAACCGGCTTTTTCTGATCATCGGGTGTGGTACTTTGAATATAGCGGAACGCAGCTTCGCTTCCGTTAATATCAATCAACTTAAGTACGTGACCCGCCTGAATAAAGCCTGCCTTGTTAAGACGCCATGGGAAGGCGGGCAAGCGAATAAAGCCAGATTTATCAATAATATTCACAGAATTGTCGTTTCCTGAAGGGTTGTGTGAGAAAGACTTATTTCGACGTCGAAAGGGATTAGACAACCCACTAAACTGAAGGGTATCAGAAGAGGGTTGAAATTGAGATGTCGATACGAGGTGAGATAGGTCACCACGATAGAATTGAACACCATTACGTTTCAACGGTGAAATTGGTTCTCGTGCTGATGTTGCCAATGATATCATACATTTATTCCCACACAATGAAGCCATGGCTTCATTATCCCTCTAAGTTCAAGTCTCTATTCTATCATCTACAAGCCTTCAATAACAGTAAAACCACTGCCTATGAAACGCCTTATTAGTAAATGCTTGTCTGCATTGGGCAATCATCTTATGATGGACATATTATGAAATTAGCCACTTTTGAAATTAACACCCCTCTTGGTCGTCAACAACGTGTTGGCTTAGTACTAGGAGACTGGAAAACACCTGAAAAGGTGATCGATTTAAACAGCGCGTATACATGGCTGCTGGCCGAACAAGGTAAGGCGGGTGCCAAAAAACTCGCTAGCGTTGTTACCCCTCCTAACATGCGGGCCTTTATCGAGATGGAAGGCCACGCGATGGCAGCCGCTCGCCACGTTCTAGAAACACTGGAACCTCTTGCTAAAAAAGATGACGTGCCTCTGGGTTTAAAAGAGGCTCAGTTGGTCTTTGATCTGGCTGATGTCAGTTTGAAAACGCCTATTCCAAACCCGAATAGTTACCGTGACTTCTTTGCTTATGAAGAACATGTTGCCAAGGGGTTTGAACTCCGTAAGGAACCCATTCCTGAGGCGTGGTACAAATTGCCTGTGTATTACAAGGGCAATCACAACAGTATTATTGGCCCTAATGAAACAGCACTGTGGCCAAACTACACTCGCAAGCTGGATTTCGAACTTGAAATAGCCTGTGTGATTGGGAAGCACGGTCGAAACATTAAAGCCTCTGAGGCCAGTAAATATATTTTAGGCTACACCATCCTCAATGATATTAGTGCGCGTGACGTTCAAAAATACGAAATGCAGTGTCGGCTAGGCCCAGCCAAAGGCAAAGATTTCTGCTCGATTATTGGCCCGATGATTGTTACGCCCGATGAGATTGGCGACGTTACTAATTTAGATGCCTGTGTTCGTATTAATGGTGAGACCATCAGCACCAATTCTTCTTCGGGTATCTACTGGAGCTTTGAAGAAATGGTTGAGCGTTGCTCCGCCGAAGAAACCATTCACCCAAGCGATATTTATGGCTCAGGCACCCTTGGTAATGGATGCGCTTTAGAGCATGGGCACTGGATTGAGTCCGGTGACGTGATTGAGCTTGAGGTGGAGAACCTAGGTATTCTTAAAAACACGATTGGGTCACCCTCCGATCAAGTAAGTCCGTTTTTAAAAGACGTGCCTGAACGCGCACGTGTTTAGTTAGTCATCAAGTCATTTTAAACTGAGTGAGAGACAATTTAGTTATGCCACACCCAAACTTTCCCCTACAAAAAGGCAGTATTACGCGCCAAGCCCACGTGGGCTTGCCCAAAGGCACGGTTGAAGAAGAACACGGTCGGGATG
>CAYGPY010000129.1:5823-7955 GCA_964351765.1 uncultured Vampirovibrionales bacterium | reverse complement strand
AATAAATCTAAGATATTAAGACATTAAAGCCTAATAAAAAAAGCCTGCAAATAATTGAATATAAATCTTAAGTTGGTGAATTTTGAGGGTGTAAATCATATAAAATGAAAGTCAAGTTTAACATAAAACACACAATAGAATGTTGGCTAAACAGTGTAGTAAACAAGACCTTTACTTAATCTTTATCTAGTGGCTACTTATCATTTAAGACAACACCACAGGCATGGCAGAATGTCGCATCTTCACTGATGTCAGAACAATTACATTTAGGGCAGCTGAGTAATCGGATTTGATGTGTTCCAGCACGTGTTAACTCTGCTGTTACGATGCCCGTAGGTACAGCAATAATCCCGTAACCAATAATCATTAAGAAGGAAGCCAAAATTTTGCCTGTGGCCGAACCGGGGGCGATATCGCCGTAGCCAACCGTCGTTAAAGTTACAATTGTCCAGTACATGCTTGTTGGAATGTTGTTAAAACCGTGTTCAGGGCCCTCAATCATATACATGAGTGTGCCCACAATCACAACAACATTAATCACCACAAAAACAAACACAAAAATCTTGCGCCAGCTGGCTTTTAGGGCGTTACCTAAAACGGTGGCTTCGCCCACATAGCGTGCCATTTTTAAGACGCGGAAAACGCGAAGAAGCCGGAGTACCCGGATAATAAGTAGGTACTGAAACCCAACAAAAAATAAGCTTAGATACGCTGGAAGAATGGCTGCCAAATCAATAATGCCAAAAAAGCTTTTGGCATAGTCTAAAGGCTTTTCGACACACCAGAGTCTGAGAAAATACTCCAGCGTAAATAAGATGGTAATAACCCACTCAAGTTGCCATAAAAATCCTTGGTACTGAACCTGAATGACTTCAACCGTCTCAAACACAAGGCTTAAAATACTGATGATAATAGCAATCAAAAGGGTGACATCAAAGGCTTTACCCGCAGGGGTATCGGCTTCAAAAATAATGTCGTATAGCTTTTGCTTAGCGGTTAACGTTTCAGTTTGGTTTTTAGTTTGATTATCGTTGGGGGTACTCACGCCAATCGGCTCACTCTCTTTAATGACTTTTGTTTATTGCAATATGAGTTAATCATACTGCAATAGTGTCACTTGAAGGAAGTGTGGGCCTTGAATTAAGGTGTGCTAACCGAACCACCCAATGGTGCACTGGTTGTGGTGCTACCACCCGTGCTGCCGGTAATACTAATGCTGGTGCCTGAGGTTTGACCGTTTGAGCTACCGTAAGCCGTTGCGTCTAGATCACCAGCGGTAACAAGACCGTTTAAGTTAATGTATTTTATTTTGTCACTTTGACCGGAGGTGTTACCAGCTTGAAGGTAGACATTTGCACTACCAGCTGTCGACAGTGTGCTTCCTACAATACTACCGTTATAAGCTCTGATATCGATACCTGTTCCGGTTGTGGTAGAGGTTTGCGCACGGGTAAAGTTAAGGCTCCATTTATCGCTTTGAGCCGTTAAGCTGCTACCAATAACATCAATGGTGCCAGCAAGGCCAAATCCGCCATACATACCAACGGCACCGTTAGATTTCACAATCACGTTGCCTCGGATATCCATGACCTGATCTGTGTCATCTAAATCGGTAACACTCCCTAATGTTGTACCAAGCTGAATGGCACCTGTGGTGTTTCCGCCACCGGTGTTGGTAAAGGTACCATTCCCATCAACGCGGCCAATGGTTCGAATGGACAAGCCACCTGTGCTACCACTAGCGCGAGCAACGAGGTTACCAGCTGTGTTGAGTGTCTGCACACCTGTGTTGATGTGAGAACCTGCTGCACCTTGAGCTGTTAGAGTAATGTCATCACCGGCATAAATAGTTTTGCTGTGATTGTAGGCTGTGCCATAGGCCGCTGTATCTTGGGTGATGCTACCGCCATTGTTGATGAGCGTTACATCATTACCACTCCACAGCATCGCTGTTTCTAAATCGCCTGAAGCGAGTGTGATATTAATGTTTGAAGTGGTCGCCACAAATTGATTGCTGGCATTAATACCCGTTGCGGTAATGTGACCCGCAACACTACTTGTGCCACCAATATCAATGGAGGCTGCATTGGTACCTGTTGCATAGAAAGCCGCATTTTGTGTGGCTACAACAT
>CAYGPY010000129.1:0-5813 GCA_964351765.1 uncultured Vampirovibrionales bacterium | reverse complement strand
CATCAACAGCCCAGCCTGCGCCAACACTACCTGTTGATCCGGCTTGAAGACGCATGTTACCCGCACCTGTTGTGCGGTAATCACTACCAAGAACATCACCGGCTTGCGCCCAAATGATCATACTTTCGTCGCTGTTCCAGCCACTGCTACCGTTAGCAATAACACCAGCGCCACTACTTGTAATGTTACCAGCTGTACTAACGATACCTAAGTTGCCATCAGCTTCCCAGTCATCAGCCAATACATTGCTTCCTGCGGTTGCATAAATGTTACCACCTGCGTCAATCGTACCTGCTGTTGCAACAATCGTACTTGCAGCTGTCATGGTAATGTTACCTGTCATATTAAGGCTATCACCGGCGTTACCCATTGAAATATCACCGTCGGTTACCATTGTTAAGTGGCGCCCGGAAATATCAAAGCCGGCATTCATATAAATGTCACGAGAGTCATTACCGCCATTGGTGGTTAGGGTAACATCACCAGCACCAGCTGTTATGCCTGATGCTGCACCACTGTCAAGCCACATCCAAGAGCCTGTTAGGCTGGCATTACCACCACCTGTAGTGATATGGGAATTATTGTTAAAGTCGATAGCGCCCGTGGTATTGAGGTCACGGTTAGCCACTGCTGTAAATGCACCACCAGCGGTATTTAAATTTGTATTGAGGTTTACCGTTTCACCTCTAAAGGTAACGGCACCACCTGAAGAGCTTATGGTGTTGGCTGCTTCGTAGGTAAGGTTACCCGAACCGTTGGTGTCGTTATCAGAGTTAAGCGTGATGCTTCCGCCTGCGGTTGTTAGATTGCTAGGAAGATCAACTTCATTGTTAGAGTTAATTAAGATGTTTCCGCCTGTGGTACTTATCGTGCCACGGTCGTTAAAATCAGCGTTGCCTGTTGCGGTTACGGTTACATTTCGAGTTGCATTAATGGCGTCACTGTTATTGTTGAAATCAACAGAACCAGTTGAATTGATTGTGACATCACGACCAGATACGGTAAAGCCATTATCAAAATCAACATCAGTGCCTGTGTCATGGGTGTTTGTTAGAGTGACATCACCGGCACTAGCAATAATATCGCCACCGTCTTCAAGCCGAAGCTCGGCTGCTGTAAGAGTAACATCACCACCACCGGTTATAATTTGAGCGTTACTGTCAAAATCAAAGTAACCGTTTCCAGATCCGTTGTAATCGCCAACGCCAACAAAGTTACCACCACCTGTGTTAATGGTTTTTTGAATATCAACATCCTCACCACGGATTGTGACGTTACCACCATTACTGGTAATGGTTTCACCGGTGCTGTACGTTACATCACCTGAGTTACCTGCCTGATCGGCATCTGCATTAATAATGATATTACCGCCACTGGTTGTTATTGAGTTGGGTAAGAAGATATCTTCATCCGCATTTAGCGTGACACTACCACCTGATGATGTGATGCTACCTCGACTGTTTAGCACGAGATCATCACCTGCATTAAATACCACATTGCCTGAAGCGATAATGGCATCGCTGTTATCATTAAAGGTAATATTATCAACGGCATTTACGGTTACGTTACCACCAGTTACAGTAAAGCCATCATCAAAACCAACGTCGTTGCCTGTGTCATGGGTAGCGGTTAAAGTAACTGTGCCTGTACCGGCATTGATATCACCACCATGGTTTAACCATAACTCAGCAGCTTGCAGAGTAACTGATCCGTTAGATGTTATGAGTTGAGCGTTACTATCAAAATCAAAAAATCCGTTTCCTGAACCATTCCAATCGCCTATGCCTGTAAACGATCCGCCACCGGTATTTACGTCATCTTGAATCTGAATTTCTTCACCACGGAAGGAGATATCCCCACCCAATGAGGTAATTACATTACCCGATTGAACATCAAAATTTCCGGTACCGTTTGCATCGGTATCAGCATGGATTGAGATATTGCCGTTGTTTGTTGTGATATCGTCAAAGCTAATATTATCCTCGGCTAGGATAGAAATATTACCGCCTGAGCCGGCATTGGTTCTTAAGTCATCAACAGCGATGTTATCGCCAGCGGTGAGCGTAATATTACCACCACCTGTTGTGGTTAAGTCACCAATCGAAATATCATCACCAGCGGTGAAGGTAATGCTACCCGCACTACTGGTAATCATATCGCCAGTGCTATCAAAATAAATATCACCGTTGGTTGTGGTAACGGTAAAGCTGTTGGTTAATGCCAGATTGTTATCACTGAGGTTTCTAAAACGAGCATTGTTATCAGCGGTAAGCGTAATGTTAGATAGAACCGATTGTGCTTCTAAGTTGTCTTCATAGTAGCGACCAACAGCCACATTATCGGTACCTGAACCATTACGAATATCTAGATTGGTTGGGTCTAATAGAAGCATACCCACTTGGCCATTTGGAGCACGTGTATCGGCTAAGCCGTTATAGCCTAAATCGATTTTACCTGATACTTCAACAAAACCACCATCGCCACTAATATCACCACCACGGGCATCAATGTTAGCACTTAATGCCGTTGTATCATCGGCCCAGAAAATAACACGGCCACCATCACCATTGTGTGTGGCGTTGGCGTTTACGTAGGTGGTTTTATCCACCGTATTAAATTCAGCGTTTTGAACGGTGCCCTTACCTTGGTAGTCGCCACCCACAAGGATTTCACCACCACCGGTTCCACCACTTACATCAAGGGTTGCACCTGTGTGGGTAATATCTTGACCCAGTACGTGAATGGTTCCGCCAGACTGCGTTGCATCACCGGTTGCAATCAGTGAACCCGTGTTCATTACCGTGTGCGTACCGCCCTCGGCCTCAATAATAATACTGCCGCCCACATTATTTAGTTGTGAGGCTTCAATCACACCACTATTGTTAATGGCTTGAGCAATAACTTGATCCGCAAGCTTGGCTTTGAGTTCAACTTGATGGGCTTCCATTGTGCCGGCGTTTACAATTGTGGCGTTTAAGCCGTCAATCGTATCGTGAATACCTTCATCAATAGTCACAGAAATACTTTGGTTATCCGAGAGGTGAAACGTCATCGCATCGCCTACGGCCAAGTGAATGGTACCGTCTTCGGCAATAATGTTACCCATGTTGGCAATGCCTGAGCCTGCTAAAATGGCATAGTTACTGACGTTGATATCACCTTCGTTAATAACCGTTGCACCGTCTTGACCCACATCTTTAACCAAACCAATCGTGTTGCCGTCAAAATTACCAATGTTTAAGGTCGTGGCTAATAAAGAGGCGGCATTAATTTGAGCGGTGTTGGCGATTTGAATGCCTGCGGTATTTTGCAATCCAATAATACCGTTTGCGTTAATGGTACCCGCAATATTACTGATGTTACCACCGAGTACTTGGTTAATAATGCTGCTGGAGGCACCAGGCATAATAAAGTTGATGGTCTCACCATTGGCCAGATCAAAGCTAATATAGCTGATAATAGCCGTATCAGTCGTACTGGTGATGGTCATAATATCACCGGTAATGTCCACGGTGACGTCGCCTTCAACCACATTCCATCCTGTTGGCAGAGCCTGAGCGGTAAGTACGCCAGCAGAACTATACACAAATACAATCAGCATAGCTAATAGCGCCGAAATAAACCGGCGTGACGTTATGGTAATACCATATTTCGATTGATAGGATAAATGACCCATAAAATGATGACCTGCAGAATTGCTTCTAGAAAAACTAGAAATTAGGGAGAAGTCTCGTCTCTATTGGAACTTCTAATGATTTTACACTCTCTAAATGTATATCTTCTGTATATTTATCGGCAGGTTGAGATAAAACTTTAGTACTTTCATAGTAACTTATTTAAGGATCTTATAAGTCCTCTATTTTATGGAGTTACAATGTTCCCATTGATGTGGCTCGTACTGGTTGTTGAACCACCAGTGCTACCGGTAATAACAATGCTATTACCTGTTTGGTTTCCGGTGGTACTACCGTAAGCTGTGGCGTTTAAATTGCCCCCTGTTGTAACGCCACTCAGGTTAATATTACTCAATTTATCAAGTGGCAAAGAATTACCAGCCTGTAAAATCATATTGGCACTGCCTGCCGTTGAAATAGTTGAACCTAGAAGGTTACCACGGTAGGCTCGTAAATCAATGCCTGTGCCGCTAGTAACGGATGTTTGAGCTCGGCTGAAGTTCAAATTCCATTTATCAGTGTGAGCGGTTAAGCTCCTGCCAATTACATCAATACTGCCGGCTAGCCCAAACCCACCATACATATACACGTCGTCATTTGATTTTACGGTGACGTTGCCACGAATATCCATAACTTGATCGGTATCATCAAGGTTGGCAATAGAGCCACCAAGGGTGGTACCAAGCCAGATTTCACCACTGGTGTTGCCGCCACCGGTGTGGGTAAATACGCCGTTGCCATCAACACGACCAATGGTACGAATGGAAAGGCCACCGTTGTTACCACTGGCCAGAGCAGTTAGGTTACCTGTGGTGCTTAGCGTTTGTACACCGGTATCGATGTGCGAGGTGGCTGCACCTTGGGCAGTTAGAACAATGTCATCAGCCGCATAGAGTGTTTTACTGTTGTTATAGCCTGTGCCGTATTGAGCTGTGTTTTGAGTGATACTACCTGCATTGGCTGTTAGTACAATATCTTCACCACTCCACACCATGGCTGTATCAATATCACCAGACGTTGCTGTGATATCCACACGTCCGGTGGTGGCTGCAAATTGGTTGGATGCGTTGAGTCCTGTAGCCGTCATAGTACCTGCAGCACTTGTCGTACCACCTGTGCGAATACTAATACCGCCATCAGCACCCGTGGCATACATATTTAAGTTTTGTCCTGCGTTGATGTTGGTGACATCAATACTATAGCCCGTACCCACATCTCCGGTTGAGCCTGCCTGAAGACGCATGTTGCCAGCGCCAGTGGCATTAAATCCGGCACCACGAATGTCACCTGATCGAGCATGAAGAACAAAGGTTTCATCACCCGCCCAGCCTGTAGAGCCACTTGCTGTAATACCGTTAGATGTAAGGTCACCACTGGTAGCTTCAAAGCTGACACGTCTGGCACTACCTGTTAGTACACCAGCGATGTCACCAATCCCGTAAGCATCACCTGTACCATCATTTGAGAAATTAAGGTTTCTACCAACACTTAAATTATCGGTGGCATCACCAAGAATAATATCGCCAGAGGTAGAGGTGAAACCGCCTCGGAAAGCTTCTGCTCTTAAGTCACGACCAATGTTACCTGTTACTCTAACGGATGTTGTGCCATCATCACCAGCAGCCATTGCCCAAGCATCGCCACCTGAGTCGATGTTTATATTGACGTTGGAATTGACTTGAGCTGCAGCTAAACCAGCAATGGCAATTACAAGACCTGTACTCGCTGTCGAAATATCAGCAACACCAGTCCCTTTACCGATAATGTCATCGGTGTAAGACAAGAGATAGGTTAAACCGGTCGCACTTGCATTAGTAACAGAGTTGACGTTTATAGTGTCGCCATTTTCATAAATAAATACATTGCCGTTACCACTGGCTGTTACGGTGCCAAAGGTGTTATTGGTTTGTGCCGTGATGTTGCGTTGAGAGGTAATACTTGTGTTGCCTGTGGCATTGGTGTTTGTGATCACGATATCGGTAGCGGCCGTGTTATTGGCAATACTAAATGCACCACCAATGGTAGAGGCATTAACCGTAATACCGTTGGTTTCATTGAGATAACCATTGGTGCCGGTTGTTAGGTTTGCTGTTGCAATGGTGTGATCTACGTGATTGCCAGATGTTCGGAAATAGCCAC
>CAYGPY010000128.1:0-7961 GCA_964351765.1 uncultured Vampirovibrionales bacterium | reverse complement strand
ATTACCAGCGTGGCGTTACTCAAAGAATTAACCCACCTGCCTGTTATTGTGGACCCAAGCCACGCCACAGGAAAACGCAGTTTGGTATTACCCGCTAGTAAAGCCGGTGTGGCCATTGGCGCCGATGCCATTATTGTTGAAGCACACCCCATTCCAGAAGAAAGTGTGTCAGATGCCGCGCAAGCCTTATCGCTCGATGACTTAAAGCAACTGGTTAAAGTACTGGCTCCGATTGCCGTTGCTGTGGATCGATGCATTGTCGGTCAAGAAGTGGAGCAAGAAGTACAACATGTTGTTGAAAAAGTTGAAGAACAGGTTAACGATGTTTTACAGCAAGAGGCTTACGCCGTTAACGATACGGTTGCACCGATACCAGAGCTCACGTTTGAATCCTTTGAACCGACGGGTGCTGAGCCTATTTCAGCCAGCGTTTCTGACGTGAATCAAGCTGAGGTGGTGCACATTTTAGATAGCCTCAAACCCACTGAAGACATTCCTTTATATGATGAATTAGAAACAGGCTTAAACTCACCTGAAAATGATAAAGTGGGCTTGCCTGTAAACAAGCTGTTTGATAAAAAAGCGGTTAAAGACGATAAAAAGTTAAGCGACGAATCAACAGAATCCAGTATTCCGTTTGGTAGTCTTAAAATTTATCAATAAGGTTTAACAAACACGCTTTTATTTTTGATTCGACGCAATCAATAAGCTCGTCGCACGTCTTTGGTATGATAGGTCAACACGATCCGAAATCAAACGAACCCAATGCAAAGAGAACGCTGCGTGCGCATTTTATTGATTGATAATTTTGACTCCTTCACCTTTAACTTGTATCAAATGATGCAGGGAAATACTGAACTAGAGATTATTATCAAACGCAATGACGCTATTACCTTTGATGAAATTCAAACCATGGCACCCCTGGCCATTGTGTTATCACCAGGGCCAGGGCATCCCAAAAACGAGAGCGACATTGGTGTGGGTAAAGATATCATTGAACGCTGGGATGAATTGCCGAACGCGCCTATGTTGTTTGGCGTGTGTCTTGGCATGCAAACGATGGCTTATTTAACAGGAAATCAGGTCGTTAAAGCACCAACGGTTATTCATGGAAAAACCTCTGAGGTTGAAATTATTGCGCAAAGTCCGCTCCTTAAGGAACTCGCTAACCCCTATACAGTGATGCGTTACCACAGTCTGATAGTGGATAATAAATCCCTTACTAAGCAATGGCAGGTTACAAGCCGAACAAAAGAAGAGACAACGCTTATTCCAATGAGCTTATCCCACGTGGATCGCCCTTGGCACGGTGTGCAGTATCATCCCGAATCAATCGGCACGCCTGAAGGCGATCAGATTTTAAAAAACATGCTGGCTATGATCAACGTCGGTTGATTTAGGTTACTTGCTGATTTTTCTCAAAGCCTTCGGCCATTTGCTTTAAGTGCAAGGTGGCGGCTTCCATACTTTCCTTAAGTACTGGCGCATTATCGCGCTCAAGAGCTTGGCCTTCAGGACTGGTTGCTGTCCAGTTCAACGTCACCTGCACCACCGGCAAGCCGCCTTCTAGATCAGCAGCGGGTGGAATAATGCTATGGGTTACCGTGCCTGAGAAGAAGGGATGATCCATCAGCTCAAAATACACTTCACCCTGTTTTTCATCCACCGTAATTTTTTCCTTGAGTGCCATATCCGGCGTTTTAATTTCGCGCACAATATGGGTCTCGGCATCTTCAAGAATCGTACAAGACTCTACAAATTCCATATAACGACTGGGGTTTTCTACCTTATCCAAAAACACCTTCCAAATCGTTTGGATGTCTGCTTCAACAGGCAATTGGCATTGAACGTTTGGCATGGGTATAAACCTTTATTTATTGTGTTAAATAAAAAACCGATTATTCAAACATTTCACTCAAGGACTGGTGATCGTGAATACGGGCAATGGCTTCACCCAAAACAGGAGCCACCGAGAGCTGAACAATCTTGTCAACGCCACGGGCTTCTTCATTTAAAGGAATGGTGTTGGTTACAATCACTTCTTCAAACACAGAATCGTTCAAACGTTGAACAGCAGGGCCCGAAAACACAGCGTGTGCGGCAAGCGCATACACACTTTTGGCACCTTGGTCTTTTAACAATTGTGCCGCAGAACAAATCGTACCCGCGGTATCAATCATATCGTCAATCAGGATTGCATTCTTGCCTTCAACTTCACCAATGACGTTAAAGACTTCGGCCACGTTGTGGGCACTGCGTCGTTTATCAATAATGGCAATCGGCGCATTCAGTTTTTTAGCGTACACACGGGCGCGTTCCACACCACCGGCATCAGGAGACACCACAACCACGTCATCCAGATTTTTATCGGTCAGGTATTTCAGAAGAATCGGTGTTGCAAACAAGTGATCCACAAGGATGTTAAAGAAGCCTTGTAACTGACCGGTGTGCAGATCAAGAGCTAACACACGATCCGCACCAGCGGTGGTAATTAAATCGGCCATTAATTTTGCTGAAATTGGTTCACGACCTTGGGATTTTCTATCCTGACGGGCGTAACCATAATAAGGAATCACAGCGGTAATGGTGTTGGCACTCGCACGCTTTAACGCATCAAGCATCATTAACAATTCAATCAGATTTTCGTTAACCGGATTGCAGGTGGGTTGCACCACATAGACATCCAAGCCACGAACGCTTTCTTTAATCTGAACGTAAATTTCGCCGTCACTAAAATTTTTGATTTGAACCGAACTCACGTCGGCACCAAGGTAATCGGCAATTTCGTGTGCCAATTGCGGGTTAGCGCGTCCGGTAAAAATACGAACGTTACTAATATCATGTTCACCGCTACTAATCTCTGGATGAGGGAGAGTCATTTCAACAGCCACCTTGGGGTTTCCTCCATTGCGTGTAAGCATTAAAATTTATAGTCATACTATGTATTAATACAAAAGCGTTTACTCTGTATCAACTACTTAAAAACCAAACATACTGCAAAGTTGCGCTATTCTCTAAAAAAACCGTCTCAGGTTTTTCTACAACTTAAACTTCTCTATACGTGTTCTATTGCTATCTGGGTAAAAGAATACCAGAAAACGCCCTCTTGCCATAGGGCAATACCCCGAAATCACAACAACTGTGAGGAATCGTTACACTTATCTAAAAAGCATTTCCAATGAACAGATCAAATCTGTTCAGCATCACCTTAAAGTAAGCTAATGGCTCTACCTTGTCCAGCATCGGTCATCGCATATTCAGACACATCGGCCATCCCCGTGAGATCTGGCACCATCACCAAGTAACCTTGGGTAATACCATTTTCTAACACACTGTGGTTGACCGGTGTTAAACCTGATTTTACCAATAACGAGTTGACACTCTTGAGTGAGAACTTATCCACACCCTCAACTTCCGTTAAAAAGAAAGCGCTCAACAGTAAAAAATCATCCGATGAATTGGCCGATGAACGTTCACATAATTCAGACAGTGAATCCACCATCGTTAAATCAATCGCATCGGATCGTGGTGCAGTCACTGATGGACTCGCGTCCATATCCGAAGTGTGGCGAGCCACAGTCATCGGTTCAGGATCACGCGATTCATCAAGCAAGGCTGTTTGTGCAGACTGATTCGAAAAGTCCATGGTGTGTTGCGCCGATTCCGATGAATCAGCACCGGAACGAAACGAGGAAGGGGCATTTGAAGCTGAAGAGACGTTATGAGCTGACGTACCGGCCTCCTCGTCCTCATCATCTTCTAGATCTTTCATCAGGGTGTCCATCACCACGTCAAAATCATCTTTGGCGTCGGCATCCATATCAGGTTGCGATCCAGCGATAACGTGCTCTTGCTGAACAGCTTCGGTTTCTACCTCGGCCGGTTCGGCTTCAGGCAGTGGTTCATCAATATAGGTTTCAACCTCTTCAACCGGTGCATTCATTTGCTCTAACGTGGTTTGCATCGAGGCTTCCACGTCATCACTTAAGGATGATGCTAAATCATCGAGTGCACTTTCATCACTGGCGTCCACATGGTTAGTGGCATCTCTAAGTGGTGCATCCTCATGAAAAGGCTCACGTTGATACACTTCCATTTCTTCAGCGGATTCTTGACTATGTTGTTTCTGAAACGAATCTTGAGGCTGAAATTCTTGAGAAGGACGTTGTTGTTGAGGCGCTTGATAAGGTGGCACCGCATTTGGGTTAGGCGCATAGCCTTGATTTGACGGCTGAGGCGCTTGGCGAGCCGGTTGTTGTGGGTAAGGCTGGGATTGCTGTTGAGGATGTTGCTGAGGATACCCTTGTTGTGGGTAAGGCTGTTGAGGATAACCCTGCTGGGGTTGTTGTGGATAGCCTTGTTGAGGGTGTTGCGGATAAGGGTATGCCTGTTGTGGCGCCTGACCGTATTCATACGGAGGCGGATACATCGGCTGACCATGAGGTGGCGGTTGCTGAGGGTATCCATGTTGGTCTTGTCGCTGAGGATGTTGAGCTGGGTGTTGCTGTTGCACAGGGGGCATTGGCGAAACAACAGGCTGTTGAGCAGGTTGTGCTTTATTAGAGCTCGAGGTTTTCTCGTCACCAGGCAGGCCTTGTGGAATGACCACAGGCACGTACTTATCATCAACCATTAATTCAAACCATTTGTTCATTTGGTCGCTAATAAACTGCACGTCATCGGAGGCCAATTGAATTAACAAATCGCCTTGGTTTAGATTAATCTCATACAAATGAGAGTCCGTCATTACTGAGTCTCTCCTGATTCTACAAACTGCCTGTTAAAAATACTTTAATTACATGCCATCGAAAATAGCATCAATCTCTGGTTACTAATTTTTATCTTCTTGGGTTAGCAACATATTGCGCCAGTTATCCATCTGCGCTTCGATAAATTGGGCGTCGTCGCTTTTTAATTCAAGCTCTAGGTCGCCTTTTTTAAGTTTGAAAATATATTCGCTCACAGTATCAATACCTCTGTCTGCCTCATAAAACATAGTGGCTTATTGTTGATTTATCAACACGCTTACGTACAATGCATCACGCACAATAAAGCCACGCTATAGATCCTGACTATAGATACCTCCTATTATAAAGTATTTTAGCGATTAGAGGGAGCAAAATAGGTCAAACGAAGTGGTATTGACTCAGAACACGCGCCAACATGCTAAAACCCTTCTCGGTGACAAAACGATCACTAAGAAGGGTTTTAAAAAGGTATTCGTTATTAAAGTTTTAGGCCATCATCGAAAATGGGGCCGGTTGCACTTGCTGCATTCCCATTGGCGGCACTGGAGGTGCTGGAAATGCGGGCGGCGCCATGTTTGGTGCTGGTTGCATCGCAGGCATCATGGGTGCTGGCATCATCATCGGCGGTGCCGCAGGATAAGCAACAGGAGCCGGCAAGGGTTGAGGCATTGGCACTGGCATCGCCGCAGGAGCCATCATTGGAGCCGAATAAACAGGTGCATTAGCGCTCATTGCGTTGCCTAATGGTGGCAAATTCATAGGAGCAACTTGCATTGGTAACGGTTGAGGTTGAGGTTGAGGCTGATACGCTTCTTGCATTGGTGGTTGAGGTGGTGCCATCATTTCAGTAGGCAAGGCCTCAGGTGCTGGCATGCCCACTCCTGCCTCAGGTGATCCACCAAGGTCTTCAGGAGGCGCTTCAGCACCGAGCATTTTCATTAATTCATCCAAATCCATATCCGCAAACGGATCGGCTCCGGCTTCAGGTGCACCAAGCTCACCAGCAGGTGGTGCTTCAGAACCGAGCAAGCTTTCCAAACCTTCAGGCATCTGGGCTTCAGCACCAAAGTAAGGCATCATTTGCTGCATAGGGGCTTGTTGCATTTGAGGTGGCATTTGTTGCTGAGGATAAGGCATCTGTGGTTGCTGCATCATTTGCATATTTTGAGGGGCATACTGCTGTTGTGGATACTCTTGAGCCATAGGCGGTTGCTGAGGATACATAGGCGATTGTGGTGGAACAACAAAGGCCGGTTGCGGCGCGCCATACGGGTTTTGTTGAGGCATACCTTGTTGAAACTGACTCATCTCATTCATTGGTGGCCCTGCAGTATTGTTTTGCATATAGGCCAATGCAGGATTTCCCGCATTAACGGACGCGCCAGGCGGAAGACCGGGGTATTGTGGTGACATCGATGGGCCATACTGAGGTGGGTACGGTTGCATCATTGGGGGCATGCTCATAATGAAAGTTAGACTCCTTGGTGGGTAAATAGAAATGGTAAATGGAAATGGGTAAAATACGGTGTAAATACGCTAATATAAATGCTTAGTTTTAAGACCTTAGTGTCAATAAACCTCTTAAAGAAAAAAGCGTGCTAGTAAACGAGTGGATTTATAAAAAGAGTTCACGAAACGTTACGTGTGAGAAGAGAGTGGTGTTCTTAGTGAGTGTTCTGCAAGAGTGAGGAACGATTTTAGTTTATTCAAAGTAGCAATGCAAATGACTGCAAGATTGCCCTTTACACGCTTTTTTTTGACGATGTCGAATGAGTTCACCGTCGGGTGAAAACACAAAGGCTTCGGTCGGGTTCACGAGCACGATCACTTTTTCAAGAGCGCCATCAGGGTAATGATGCTTGCTGTAGCGAACCGGATAATTTTTGCCCGTTTTCCAGTTGGCAAAGTACACCCCACCAAACATGGCATGCTTTTCAGTAAAACGAGATAAATCGCGTGTCATTTTTAGGCTCGTAAACGCATTTTGCTTTGCGGTTGCCATCAGTTGATCATCAGTAATGGCAAGCTCATCAGCAAACGATAATGAGACCGTCATGACCAACATCGTTGTTAGCAATAAAGCTAAAACCCCAGTTACTATGGTTATTCGTTGTGTAGAACGCAACATAATGTATGGAAACACCCTTGATTGCTTGGTGATTGCTTGGTGATTGAATAAAGTCACTTGTTAAAGTTACTGTATTTTAACGTAAATAGACCCGTTCAGCTCGTTTCACATACAAAATGAAACAATACAAACGGGTCTATTAATAAGCTTATTAATTGGGCTAATAACGGTATTCGTTACCGCGCCGAAAGCCTGTCAATGGCTGTTTTTGGTGTTCCGGGGCCATTGGCTGGGCGAATACCCAATTCTTCTTGAGCCTGAATCAGGCGATGAATTTGGCTGGTGCCCTCATACAGGTTCAGAACGCGGGCATCACGATAGTAGCGCGCCGCTGGGTATTCTTCACTAAAGCCGTAGCCACCAAAGACCTGAACCGCACTATAACTGGCTCGAATCGCCGCTTCAGACGAAAATAGCTTTGCCATACTGGTTTCACGCGTATTTCGAATCCCACGATCCTTTAAATGCGCTGCATGGAGCACCAAAAGGCGGGATGCTTCAGCATCACAGGCCATATCGGCGATCATTTGCTGTAGCATCTGGAATTCACCAATTTTTTGGCCAAACGCTTCGCGTTCCATCGCGTATTTGCTTGAAACCTCTAAGCAGCCTTGAATAACGCCCACCGCACCCGCAGCAACACTAAAACGACCTTGATCAAGGCAGTACATCGCCACCTTAAAGCCCTCACCGGGCTTACCTAGCATCTGATCTTTGTGAACTTTCACGTTATCAAAGAACAATTCAGAGGTCACCGAGGAGCGAAGTCCTAGTTTAGGTTTGATTTCTCGTGTGGTGAAGCCCTCAGTTTTACAATCCACTAAAAATGCACAAATCCCTTTATTTCCCTTGCTTGGGTCGGTCTGGGCCATTACGATCGCCACATCGGATAAGCAACCGTTTGAAATCCATGTTTTTTGTCCATTAAGTATATAGAAGTCGCCATCCGCCTTGGCAGTGGTTTGTTGATTCGCCGCATCACTTCCGGCATTGGGTTCAGTCAGTCCAAAACAACCAATCAACTCACCGGTGCCTAAGCCCGGCAGGTACTTCTCTTTTTGTTCGTCGGTTCCATAATGCATGAT
>CAYGPY010000127.1:0-7974 GCA_964351765.1 uncultured Vampirovibrionales bacterium | reverse complement strand
GGTTGCATCATATTGGTGAGCTGATCGCCATAAGAGAGCGCCATCACCATTTTTACAATGTGTACTTGCAAGTCATTGTCAGCGTTCACGACAATCGGGCCCTTTAGAGCCCATTGCCCGCCACCACTGGGTACAAACACATTTACAATCCCTGCACTCAACAGGGTCCAAAGTGGCAGTGTGAAACCCGTTGAGACCGCTACCATCCAGCCTGAAAACACGTCAATCAGCCCTGAATA
This sequence comes from uncultured Vampirovibrionales bacterium, assembly GCA_964351765.1. GTDB lineage: Bacteria > Cyanobacteriota > Vampirovibrionia > Vampirovibrionales > Vampirovibrionaceae > CAYGPY01. The sequence goes on along the minus strand of CAYGPY010000127.1, from coordinate 7,735 downwards.
TTTCATAATCCCCATAATACCGGCATACAAAGGAAATTGAATCAAAATCCCTGAGGCCCCTGTTATGGCTTGCTCTACAGCAGAGACATAACGCGCAAAACTGCCGTATAAAAACACGCCCAACCCAAACAACACAAAGTTAATAAAATTGAGGTACGAGGTACTCAACACCTCAGGATGAGTAACCGCATCATAGGCCGCAATGCCCAACATCAAAGCACCCAAGCCCCTAGCCAGCCAAGGCGAATGATCCAGCTTATCGGCTGGGGTCGCGTGGTTCAAGCTATCAACATCCGTTTTTTCAGTGCCTTCTGTTGCCATATACAAACTTAAATTAGTGGCAGGCAAGCGCTTGCCCAACCAGCCCATACCCAGTGGTAACAGTACTAAAAGAGACACCATTACAACTAAATTCATTGGTGAAAATAACGTGTCACTTAAGGGCACTACGCCCATTTTCTCTACCAAAAAATGCTGACTTCCTGCTACTGTCGCCGGAGCCGATCCTGATAACCCACCGTGCCATACCATTAAGCCCGCATAGCCCGCAGCACCAATCAACGGATAGTTAATCGCCCAGCCTTTTTGATGTGCCTGTTCGCCCACTTTACGTGCGAGTATCGCGCCGAAAATGAGACCCAGCCCCCAGTTAAGTAAACCCACAAAAACAGCCAGCGCCGTCACAATCATGGCCGCACGGGCCGTGGTATTGCAGTATCGAACAACCAAGCCAATAATGTTATTGACCAAAGGCGTCAATGCAATGACGTGCCCCAGAATTAAAATCAACATCATCTGCATTGAAAAGGAAAGCAGTTCCCAAAAACCTTTTTCCCAAAATTGAAACACCTGAATTGAGTAAGACGTTGAGGTATTTTCGGCTGACGAATGGGTAAACAACAACGCAAACACAACCGAAACGAATGTGAGCAACACAGCAATGGTAAAGGGTGATGGTAAATAACGTTGCGCAAACTGAACAAACTGCTCGCTAAACGCCGATTGATTTACTGATTCATCGTGTCCACCCATCAAACCCAAACCTCGCTCTTACTCTATCTATAACGCAATATCCAGCAACAAAAAAAACGATAGCCACTGATAATGAACGCTGATTAATGCCCTAAAAATAAACCCATTTATAACAAGTGAACATTTATTTAAGCACAGTTGGTACATCAATTTAAAATAATGCTTTGCAAAAATAAACAAAGCATGTCTTTTTCAGCCAGATCCTTTAAAATCATGATTCGTACCAACAAGCAGTATCGATATCCAATAGTGGGCGGATTTCAAACTTAAATTAGTATCGTGATATCGAGCTGGTATACCGTATGAATAAATGTATCAATTCATCCTTATATGGGACGGATTGCTTCTAATTTCATCACGACCATAGTAATATTATCGACGTAACATGAATTCAAAGCAGTAACGATCATGTATATATAACCTCACTTGAGTGAACTGAGTGACGAGCAGGTATTCAGGATTGCAATCAGGTTTTTCATTCACGTCGACTGGGTTTCAAAAAAACCGTTCTAAGCATCATCAGCCACGGGCTTTTATTCCAGCTTTACTCTGTTGTTTTCATCGTAGTTATCCCTGAATAACCAAAGTAAAAATCAATTTATTATGCCTATATCAGACCTTTCACAACTTAAGCCGATGCAACGCATCAAGCCTAGTGCCTTGATGGAACGCTCTGAGCATGCTGTTCGTTTTACTGGGACGTCTGACGATGGCGAGGATTCGTTTGAAAAAGACGACTCGAGTAAAGAACCTAAGAAGCAACCTAAAAAACTATCTCGATGGAAAAAAATTGCCATTGTCGCCACAGCACCTTTGGGTCTTTTGGGGATTGGTACGGGTGCGGTAGTGGCTCCTGAAGCAACACTTGTCGTAGCCTCAACGGCAACAGCAGTAGGTGCCGGTGCGAACACCGTTAGCTCTAGCCGTAAAAAACGTAAGCAATCCGAAATCCAAACCATTCAAGCCAATACGGCCAAACTGGTTCAAAAAACACTGGACAGTACTGATGGCGTCTCAACAAACATTCACCACCAAGCTAAAAAGTTAGAGGTGACTGCCGAGAACGTATTAGATCAAGAAACCCTAGAAGCGCTTCTTCAACGCCGTCCAGGGAACCCGATCAACCCAGCCTTGTTGATTGAAACCTTAAAGACACTCGAAGCATGTTGGTCGCTCACGACGAACCTTCGTGGTTTCGGTGACGGCTTTAAAACCTCTCTAGATTTAAAATACACGTTAGAAGAAGCTTATACCCGTTTAGGTTTAGTACATCCAAGTCAGGACGTACAAGCCCACGTTCGTGACTATCTGGCTAATAACAACTCAGCTTATTTAGATACACCACTAGCTCAAACCTCTGATAGTTTATCCGCTGTAACTATTACCACCACAGCCTTATCCAAAAAGCTTATCAAGCTGGCAGGTCAAACCGATTCAGCACCACGCATCACAGGGCACAACGTTTTTACCGCCGATACTGCCAAAGTTATTATAGACTTACGAGCCGATGATGATGCCCCCGCTAGCTTTGAAGACAGCACGTTAAAAGTCTTGGCCAACATTGCCCAATATGCATCTCGTGAAGAAGAACATCAACTGCTTGCCTTGTTTGCTGAAAACGTGGATCACCCACTTCCAGCCGTTCAGGCTTATGCTGAGCGGATTGCATTTAACCCAAGCTTATTGCGTAAAGGTCTAGACGATCCATCATCTAACTCAAGCCAGGGTTTAAACATTACGATGCCTGATGGCATGCGTGCTGACTCACCTGATGGTCAGCTTTATATTAAAAACCGCACACTGTATGCCGAGTGGGAAACACTCCTCAACATAACGGGTATCAGTAATTCAGACAGTATTAATTTTAGACGCATTGAGCGTGATAACCCGGCAACATTGCGTGAGTTTACCAAAGTCATTATTGAAGCGCGTAAAATCGCTGGCAGCATCAGTGATTTGATGCAAGATGCCTTTAAAAATGAACCGGTTGTTCAAAATGTGATTGGTGATGAGGCATTACTGCCTAATGAAAATACCATTTTGCGGAGCTTGATGTTTGAAACCATTGACGACTTAAATCAAGGTAGCAACGTAACGGAAATGGACTTGGCACGTCAGCTTCGTAACCGATTGAGCAAGGCCTATAACACGGGTGATTTGCTCGGCTTAAGCCTACCCGGTGACATTGATGAAAGCATTCGCCCTAAGGCTTTTGAAGGCAATATCGACGACCTAACACCAGAGCAACAATTGGATGTTATTGCCAGTGAAGTTGACCGCCTTGATTTTGAAATTGCAACAATTAACCGCTATTCCGTCAATCTTATTTTCGGCTTAAAATCATCCGAACTCTCGTTGGCACTTAAAGAAAAAGACGTGCAAGACATTGATGAACGCATTGATGAGATTGCCGACACCTATCCTGAAGGTATTGACTTGCCACACACCATCACCGAGGAGCTGGTCACCTTAAACCGCGACAATGAACGCAACAAACAGCGTTATGAGCGTGCCTTAGAGCATCATCAAAACCTTGAGAAAAACTTTGCTCAGGTCTCAGCCATGCTTTCTGAAAAGCTTTCTCAGCTTCAAGTAAGCAAAGATGGGCTTAATGATATGTTGCTGGGCGGTTATTTTGTAAATAACGTTCAGGAAGCCGAAAAACTCAAACGTAAAATTTCTGAAGAATTAGATAAACAAAAGTTGAATAATATCTTTGATGAGTTACAATATCAGCAGTTGTTAGCCAAGGTTTCATCTGAGGGCTCTAGAAACTTTAAAGAGGTACTTGAATACCTCAGTAAAGAAGTTTCTGGGGAAGAGGTTAATAGTGAACATGTTTCTGACCAAGAGGGTTTGGCAGAAGACAATACTGATATTGAAGCTGAAAACGAACATTCAATAGAACCAGGTATTGAAGAGTAATAATGGTGGGTAATATGTCAACAATTCAAGCATTTTTCAATGGCGCTCAAGATACGCGTCGTATCCATGCAACGTCGATCAATAACTCAAACAATCGTATTCAATTGCCAGCATCAAATGGTGATTCCTTTACGATTCGTTTTGGTAATGCGAAAAAAGCCTCTGATATCCCTGGACCCATTAACCCCAAACTAACCGAAGGCTCTAAAAAAGTACTGAAGGAAATGCGTCTCTTTCCTCATCCATACCCTAGTGAGCAAAACTGGCCGCTTCGCTTAATGCTTGAGTTAATCAAGAAGCCCGAAGTTATGGATTACATTCGTGACCAAGGCTTAAATCCTGATTCTCTTGAAACGAACTTGCTTGATTACTCTGAAATATTATCAGGTGATGCAGATATTTACGAAGAAAACCCAAGCTTAGCCCCTAAAAGTCTTGACATAAACTATAGCAGTGGCCTACGCCACAACATTGATAAATTTGCCATTACTGAAAATGTAGCTGATATTGATGAAATTACGCTATGGCGCTGGGTAATGAAATCCGATCCAACCAACGGCATTAACGAACTTTTGACGAAGGCTGGCTTTGACGAGGTGATGATTGACCGCTTTAGAGACGTCCCGGCTCCTGCGTTTGATAATGATTTCTCATATGAAGTGCCCACACCTGAACAAATCAACGCATTGGATGAACAGCTTGTTAATCTACCAAATCGCGTTATTGGCCAAGGCCATGCCGTAACCATGTTGGTCGATGCCATGCAGCAAGCATTGTTAAACACCCCTGACGAAGAACAAGATCCCAACCAGCCTAACAACTACTTATTAATGGGGCCTTCAGGTGTTGGTAAAACCTACACCGTGGAAGAAATCGCATCGATCTTAGACCGCGAGTTAATCTACATTAACCTAAACCAGTACGGTAGCGACATGGATGCCAAAAAGCTAACTGGTGCGGCTCCGGGTCACGTTGGTTATGGTGATGGCGGATCGTTTGCTGAGCGGGTTGATACGGCGATTGAACGCTCTAAAAAACAGGGCAAACAACCTCCTATCATCTTGTTTGATGAAGTTGAAAAAGCCGCAAACAGTATTTTTGACACCATTATGCAGGTGCTTGATAAAGGCCACATCGAAACACCTACGGGTAAAGTGGTTAAGCTAAAAGGTTGTGATGTCTTTATGACCTCCAACAAAGCGCAACGCGAAATTGCCAAAGCCCAAGCTGAAAAGAAAACCGATGATGAGATTAAAGAAATCGTAAAAGACATTCTTCAATCTGAACTGCGCCCTGAATTCGTAGGTCGTATCCATGAAGAAATTTTCTACAAAAACTTATCTCACGATGACTTACTAATCATTCTAGGTAACCTATTTGAATCCATTGCAACAGGCATTAAGCGTGTTGATAACATTGATTATGTAATGGATACAAGCCTTGCTGAGCACATCATTTCAGAAGGCAACAGTAGCTTGTATGGTGCTCGTGAAATTAAAAACTTAAGAAAGCCATTTCTAAAACGTCCTTACAACAAATTTAGAAAATGGTTAATCTTAAACGAAAAGATTAAAGACGGTGGCACCGTGTATGCCACTTGGAATGAAGCTGAAAATCGTGTTCAGCTTGACTACTACCCTAAAAAATCTGAGCGACAAGTTCAAAAAAGTCGTGAAAGTGACCCAGCTAAAGGACTCGTTAACTGGGAAGCAACCTTATAGAACATCGTCTTTAACTCTGTAAATCACTCTCAATAAAATAATTTGTATCAAATATTACAGAAATAGTTTCAATTTTCCAGTGTTTTTGATACAGTCTCAACATCTCTAAAAACCCCCTAAATCGAAGAAAGAAGTCGAAGGAAAGGAAAACCGTAATGAATATTCAATCCACCAATTTTGGGCAAGCCTTGCAACAAATGCAAAAACCTGCTCTAAAAGCGGGTATTACTGCCACTCAAACTGAAAGCCAAGATACATTCAACACTACAAGCGTTAAGTTTGGTTCCAAAGATGATCCAGGCTTTGTACGTCGTATGGGACGTATTTTTAAAGGTAAAGCGAATAAAGTTGCTGAAAATGTTGAAGACAAAAATAACGAAGAGCTTGTTAAACTAGGCGTTCGTGAAGACCTTCAACGTCTTAAAACAGCTGCTCAAGCAGCCAAATCAAAAAAGAACAAAGCGGTTGCTAAAGAAAACATTCAAGCCGAAACGGTTGCAGAGCTAGAAAAACAATATGCTAAAAAAGAGCAAGAATTCAATGCTATTCTTGACTATCTTGATATTTTAGAAAACGGTTCTGAGGAAGAAGTAGCTAAGAAATTAAGCTTGCACGGTAAAACACTTGCGGATCGTGAAAGTGAGTACAGTCGTCTTGAACGCTATGCTGCTGAAAACGAAGCATCTATGACACGTGCTGAACACAAATTAAATGAGCAAAAAGAGCTCTTAGAATCAGTTGAAGCAGCAGCCACCATGGCGCGTGCCGAATTAGAACAAGAGCTTGATAAAATCAGTGCCAAAGAAAAAGAGCTTGAAAATATTCTTGATGCTGTTGAGCAGGCTAAAATGTATGAAGACATTGCTGTTATTCGTGAAGAAATTGGCGCGGCAACGTCAGACAGTGCTACAACAAGCGAGAATGAGCGTCTTTACAAAAAGCAAAAAGAACGTCTTGCTGAAGCCAAGGCAGCAGCACTTGATGATTCAGAAGGCGAAAAAGCTGTTCTAAATCAAGAAATGAAACGTAATGCTGAAGTTGGTACAGCTCACGACAAGTTGAAACAACGTCGTGCAGAGCGTGCTGCAGAGAAAGCGGCTGAAAAAGCTGAGCAATCTGAGCAAAAAGCTGAAGCAAGTGGACAGGGCTCCTCAAGCTCCGATCCCTTTGATGACTAACGTTCTTCATTTTAAAAAATAAACCATTACTTTCCTTTGATTTGAAAAGCCCTGCCCACACTGGTGTTGGTGGGGCTTTTCGCTTTTACCTCAGTGCCCTATTTCGAGCCTTGAAACCCTTCATAAAAATTAACTGAAATTAAGAGCTCTATTCGCCTCAAACCTCTTGTAATCATTGTTCCCGCCTGATAATATCGACCTTTACGCTTTATACTCGTATGGCCGATCATTGTTCTCACTTTACTTTACTCTTCCTCTATCGTCGTATCGACTCTGATTTCCCCTTACCTTAAATCTCTATAAAAGAATTTCTATTTAACTTTATTTTTTACTTCCCCTCCATACTTAAAAGGATACCCGTGTATTATGACAACTGCTCCAACGGCCTCTCAGGCTCAAGAATCTAATAACGTCACCACCACTGTTCAATCTGCTGGCTTGCAACTTGTGCAAACCTCTAACGACAACATTGACTACGTTGCTGCTTATGAACAAATTATTGGCGCCGAAGCAATGGCTGAATTAAAAGACCTAGCCAAGAAGCTTGAGAACGTACGTGTGGCTCACATTAACGCAACCGCTTACGGTGGTGGTGTTTCTGAGCTTCTACATCGTCAAATCCCTTTGATGAACCAACTCGGTAAAGACAGTGGCTTCCATTCCGATTGGTACATCCTTACAGTAAACAATCCTGCCTTTTATGACGTCACCAAAAAAATGCACAACACCCTTCAAGGTGCTGAAGGTGATCTGACTGAGCAAGACAAGCAAATGTACCTCACCACGCAAAAAGAAAACTACACCAACGCGTTGTTGGACACCTATGATGTGATTATCAACCACGACCCTCAACCGGCTGGTTTGATTGAACTTTATAAT
>CAYGPY010000126.1:0-8007 GCA_964351765.1 uncultured Vampirovibrionales bacterium | reverse complement strand
AGAACGTGACGAATATACCATCAAGAGTCTCGAAAATGATATCGTAGCTCCCGTGCTACAAAAGATAGAAATGGAATTAGCCGAACTTGAAAAAGGCGGCTACGAGCATTTCATGTTGAAAGAGATTTTTGAACAGCCTGATGTTGTTCGTAATTCGCTTTCGTCTCGATTGATTTCCCCCCAGCAACCCATTCAATTGATGTCTCGTGATAATGACGCCAAAGTGGATATCAATGAGTTATTAGCTAACGTCAACCGCATTCAAATTGTGGGTTGTGGCACTTCATATAATGCAGGCTTAGTGGGTAAATACGCCATTGAAGAAATGGTAAAAATTCCTGTTGATGTTGAAGCTGCTGGCGAATACCGCTACCGCAATCCCGTGATTGACGATAAAACGATGATCATCATCGTGTCTCAATCGGGTGAAACCGCCGACAGCTTGGCTGCGATGCGCATGGCCAAAGAACGCGGCGCCACCATTGTTGCCATCACCAACCGTGATGATTCAACCATCGCCCGTGAATCCGACGTGGTTTTAAACGTGCGTGCCGGTGTTGAAGTGAGCGTGTGTGCCACAAAAAGCTTTACCGCCCAAGTGGTTGTGTTTTACCTACTCGCGTTGCGTATGGCTGAAGATCGAAAGTCCGTCCACCCTGAACAACTCGAATATTTAAAAGCCGAACTGCTTAAAATCCCAACCCGTATTGAAGCTCTTTTATCGAACACCGAACCGCTTCAAGCAATGGCTAAAAAGTATGGCCACGCCCGTGACATTCTCTTTATTGCACGCGGTATCAATTTCCCTGTGGCCTTAGAGGGTGCACTCAAGCTAAAAGAAATTAGCTACATCCACGCTGAAGGCTACTCTGGTAGTGAGCTTAAACACGGCCCGATTGCGATGCTGGATGAAAACATTCCCGTGTTCTCAGTATTGGTACCGGGTCCTGTGTTTGAAAAAATGATCTCAAACTGCCAAGAAGCCAAAGCGCGTGACGCCAAATTAGTTGGCTTTATCAGTGGCCCCATTGATGAGGAATCTTCCGACACGTTTGATGACACGTATGAAATGCCTGAAACGGCTGAAATTTTATCACCACTGATCACCACCGTGCCGTTGCAACTATTAAGCTACTATATTGCCGAATACCTTGGTAAAGACGTCGATCAACCCCGCAACCTTGCAAAAAGCGTGACGGTTGAGTAACGCTTTTTGTGACTGAGATGCTTCAATCAAGCAACACTACCATTCGCGCCTTTAGCGTGGATGTGTTGGCGAGCGCTTTAGATGCAAATAAACCTCTGACGATTCAACTGGAGAAAGCCGTCTTAGCGGCACTCGATACACCGGTCTCATTAATTCGTTGGGCAATTAGCGAGTCCATTCCTGAAGCCAGCGACCACAGATACCGCATTGAAGGCGCCTATCTTAAACAGGATTAAGTAAGGCTTCATCTACCTTGACGTGTGCCTTATGCTAAAATCGTGTAACGCCTACGGTGTTTGAATGTCTACTATAATTTTTGTTTTAACCTTTATTTTTGTTTTTATTTTTTAGTATTGAAAGAAAGCATGACCTCATGAGCCAGCATAAAACGTCGCTTGAAAAAAAAACAAGCACAGAGAAAAAAACCGACCCTATTTTTATTGAACAAGCCAAAAGCTTGTGCCAAGGGGGCGAATTACTACCTGGTGGGCACGAACAACTTGCAAAAAAATTACAGCATGCCGCTCAAACCCAAACGCCTTTGCGTGTAAAACTAGGCTTGGATCCCACACGCCCCGATCTGCACTTAGGCCACACCGTTGTACTAAAGCGCCTTCGCTCTTTTCAGGACTTAGGCCATCAAGCCGTTCTAATTATTGGTGACGCCACGGCAATGATTGGTGATCCCTCCGGTCGCAGCGCTACGCGTCCAGCATTGACGGATGAAGAAATTAAAATCAATGCCGAGACCTATTTAGAACAGGCCGGTAAAGTGCTTGATATACGCAAGGCTGAAATTGTACGCAACTCGGTTTGGCTGAGTGATATGGTCCTCAGTGACTTCTTGAAACTAGCAGCCAAAGCCACGGTGGCACAATTAATGGTGCGTGAAGATTTTGCGAAACGCTATAGCGAAAACAAGCCCATTAGTTTGCACGAATTATTTTACCCACTGATGCAAGGCTATGACTCGGTGCAAGTCGATGCTGATATTGAACTCGGTGGTACCGATCAACGTTTTAATAACTTGATGGGGCGCGAACTTCAAAGTGCTTACGAAAAAGATCGCCAGCAAATGGTGTTATTAATGCCACTACTTGAAGGCACCGATGGCGTAATAAAAATGTCGAAGTCCTACCCTGATCACTGCATCAACCTGACCGATGAACCGAATGACATGCTGGGCAAACTCATGTCCATTTCAGATGAAATGATACCTCGCTATGAGTTGTTATTGGGCTTACTAACACCAGAGCAAATTGAAGAGCAAACACGCCAGATTAAAGATATGGGTATGAACCCGCGTGACATTAAAATGCATTTGGCCAAATACATTGTGGCGCAATACCACGGCAACGAAGCCAGTGAAAAAGCAGAACAACATTTTGTACAGCTGTTTACCAAAAAGAAACTGCCTGATGAGATGCCAGAAATCACGCTTGAGGCAGGTAAGGATTACACGGTGATCGATGTAATGACCGAAAACGAATTAGCACCGAGTCGTAATGAAGGCCGTCGCCTCATTCAAGGTGGTGGCGTTAAGCTTCACCAAGGCGAATCGCTCGATGACATGAGTAAAATCGAAGACGATAAAGCCGTACTAAATTTTTCAAAAGGCACCACCGTGGTTCTCCAAAGCGGTAAACGCAAGTTCTTAAAACTCAATTTTTAAAGCTCTTTTGATACTATTTCTTCTACCACTCAAACCAATCGGGCTGACAAGTCGATATGGGTGAAGTCGTGTTATGGCTGTTGGTCGTATTAGCAAAAATACCGTCTCGTGTTGTAATACGTCCGTTAAAATACAGATAAACTTGAATACTTTTCTCACTGTTAAATGTACCATCAGGATCCAGTCTAAATTCGATACCATTTAATGCCCCCGTGCCATTAAAACTTTGATTTCGCTGAAATCGATAGATAGCACCACTGGACGATTTCAAGCAATCAATGCCCACAGGTGAACACGACGCCGTACTTGGGGGAAGAGAGCACGCGCCATCAACAAAACTAGCTGTATCCACGCGAATATAATTTAAATAAGCGGTTAAATCAGCCCAAGACGTATTTGCATCAACCGTATTATCCAATCGATATGCCTGATAAGCCCCGCTTACAGCTGAAATGGCTTCTTTTGCTACCGCAGTCATCTGACCGTTCTGGCTACCATTAAGCACCTTAGGAATGGTAAACGTGGCAATCACACCCAATATTGCCAAGCTAATTAATAACTCGGCTAGCGTGAAGCCCAGACTTTTTTGCCTCATCAACATAGTCATAGTTTATAGTATCGACAAAAATAGGCAAATACTTAAATTATGCACCCAATCTAACTTCATGTTTAAAATGAGATCTTAATAATTACGCACAAACTTTAAAAATTGCTCACCTGACGATGGGGCCGAAAGCTTACTTTCGATATCAATGGGCTTGAGTTCAGGGCGCACATATCGGCGATTACCCTCAACGCTTTCCATAAACGCATTCAAGTCATCGCTTGCAGCACCCACATCGTGAAATAACTGCTCAATTAAGTCGCTTGTCTCTTCAAAACGCACTTCGGGGTCGATTTTAGCCCAACCACCGGGTTGCATCTTGCTTAAGGCTGATAAAGAAATAACCATAATTTTTTCCTCTGTTCTCTAGGTCTGGTATCGGCGACAACGATGAGCGATTGAATTTAACGCCTCATTTCGTAAAACATCGTTACAAACTAATACACTTGTAACGCACGCGTTATTCTTCAGTTAAAGCAACTGAAGCCCTTGCATACAAAACCTATAGTCTAACTACTCATTTCACTTTTTATACGTAACCAGTGAAATATATAAACCTAATTTAATTGAATGATTGGATTCATTCTGACATCGTTTCTATAAAAGAATCTATTTAATTATTCTACTTGCTATCTTAGGCTTATATTACTAAAGAGGGAACATCTATGGTAAATGTTCCCTCTTATGACAAATATAAAGCAGATTGGTTAGATTGACTCAGAGTCAAAGCGACTCTGAGTTAAACCGCAGCCAACTCGCGTACCTGATCGGACACAGCCTGACCAAATGCCTTAGCCGTTTCGGGGCCATTGGCCGTTACGATTTTACCGTCGGTTACACACGCCTCTTCAGTATAGTTAGCGCCGTTGTCCTTTAAAATCTGAATGGCCGTTTCATCGGGCCAAACCGTTGCCGTTTTACCTTTTAGCAATCCGGCTTTAGCAAGCACTGCACCCGACAAGCAAATAGAACTCACCACTTTAGCGTTATCTGACACGGCATTTAACATGGCATGCAACTGAGTGTTGTCGTAAAGATACTCAGGTGAGCCCATACCACCCACCACCACAATGGCATCGTACGTCTTGGCATCAACATCATCGAGCGTTTTAGTGACGGTTTCAGTCGCTCCCAACATGCCTTTAATGTCACCCGTTTTAGTACTAACCGTATCAACTTGCCAGCCATAGTTTTTAAAAATTTCACGCGGGGCATGTAGTTCTTCATCCCTAAATTGATCAGGGGCAATAACCATTAAAATTGATTGACTCATCGATGTAATCTCCTCAAAAACGAAATCGGCTCACAACCGTCATAATCTCATTGATAAATTCTTGAATAGGTTCATTATGGCAAATTTTGCCTCAGAATACAAAAGTAAAAAATAAGGCCAATCCAGCTTGAATCCTCTTCATCAGAGATTTTGAAGCCAAAAAACGTGGATCAACTCACAGCAGTAGCAGATCGCAGACGTCCGAAAATCGAAAATTGCATTATAATAGTAACCATAGAGTTTTATACTGCAGAATAATGTATTGCATGCTCATGCAGACATATCACTCATTTGTATTGCAGGTAGAGAGTATTGGGGACAGTCCTTGAATCCGTTTAAACATCCATTTAATAAAGCCTTCAGCGCATCATCGTGGAAGAAGTTAACCGCAACGGCCTTACTTACGGCTGGCTCACTTACCGCCATTGGGGCTGCAATGCCTGTCTTGGCATTAAAAGAAAGCGTGCCTTTAGAAGAACTCAACATCGAAGATGTAATCTTCTTGCCTACGGTCAACGCCAAGCGTCAAGTCACCTTCACCAAGCCTAAAACGTGGCAACTCAACGGCAACACCAAGCTTAAAATGAACTTCCAGCACTCGTTGCTCCTTTTGCCTGAAACATCGTGGTTAAAGATATTGGTCAACGACAAAGTCGTGAAGCACATCCCTCTTACCAAAGAGAACGCCGAACTCACCAGTATGGAAATTCCATTACCGGTTGGCGATTTGGATGATTTTAATACGCTCTCATTCCTAGTAGAACAACACTATACCGACCGATGCGAAGACCCAACTGATGCGTCTTTGTGGTCCCAAGTGCTGAATTCAACCAGCTTTGAATTTGATTACAGCACCACCTTACCTGATGTAAATTTACAAACCTACCCGTATCCCATCATTGATACACTGGCTTATGCTCCGGCTCAAATTCGCTATGTTTTACCAAGCTCCCCCGACACCAAGACACTTCAGGCATTGGGTTATGTAAACATGCACATGGGCCAATCCACCGGTGGTAAAGAACTTCGAACAGAAGTAGGCCTAGACGGCTACGCTGGTGCCGAGCACTTGGTTTTAGTGGGAACACCCACCAGCAACCCCGCCATCAAGCAATTTGCCAACGCCATTAATGCCACCAATTCGGGTGTTACTCTGGGTTCCTCAGGCTGGCAAGGTAGCTCTGTGGGTAATGGTGATGGTGTTGTTGTCTTCTTCCGTCATCCTCAGCATCAAAATAAAGCCGTCTTGGTTGTCTCTGGTAATGATGCCGATGGTGTTCAACAAGCAGCCCATTATCTAACGTCACGCCCAATGGAAACCAGCTTACAAGGCAACGCCGTGGTGGCCGATAGTTCATGGCGTGGCAACGGAGCACGCTCCTCACGCGTGAGTGACTTTATTGAAAAAGACAGCCGCACCTTTGCCGAATTAGGGTATGGTGTGCAGTCGGTTGAGAAAATGACCGCACCACCGATTGTCTATAACTTCCCTGTATTATCGGATTTTCAACACAGCAACGCTGAAATGATGTTGGACATGACCTATAGTTATGGCCCTGGCATTAATCCTCAATTTTCTTCGATTGAAGTGCGTTGGAACGACGTCTCGATTGGCAACGTGCCATTGCTTCAACAAGATAGTGGCGAAGATCGCGCACAAATTTCGATCCCTGTTTCATCAGAACTCATTAAACCCAACAACGTGGTTGTCGCGCAATTTCACTTAATGCCCGATAAATACGGTTGGTGTAAGGGCGATTATGACGATCAGGCTTGGGGTAAGGTTTTTGATGATTCTGCATTGCGTGTAACCGGTAGCCCTAAATCCATTTTGCCAAACGCCGGTGCGTTTAACTACACAGGCTTTCCGTATGCACGTCACGATAACTTTGAAACCACACACTTTGTATTACCTGCCAACCCAAGCAAAGAAAACGTAAAAGCATTCTTAGCTATCACGGGTCGCTTAGGTCGTTCCACATTGGCGGATACCGATCTTCGTTTTACCGTGGGTAGTGGTTCAGAAAAAGCACCAGCGAATACTAATATCTTGGCCATTGGCCGTGTTGATAGCCAAATGTCATTGCCTGCAGGGAATCAACTCAGCTGGAAAGACAACAGTATCTGGCAACGTATTTCTGATATGAAGCTCAGCGGTGGACGTCAAAAAATTGTTCAAGACGAAAATGCCGGTGGCATTTATATGGAGCAGTATTCTGTTTCTGGTGATAAAGTCGTTACCGTCTTTACTAGTACCACCGACATAGGGCTTAATAAGTTATCTCAGATTTTTGAAAACGATAAAGCCTTCTACAATATTGGCGAAGGTTACATTCATCAGTTTGGTACAAGTGGCATTTTAAAAAACAAAGACCATATGTTATTTGGATCAACCGCCATTACCAATGAAACACATCGTGTGTACAGAGAAGCCGAAGTCAGTACACCAAAAGCCTTAAAGTGGTTTGAGCGTATTCCTTGGAAGACCGTTCTTTGGTGGATTGGTGGCATACTGCTTGCACTCATTTTAATTCCGTTGTTGTTCAATTTAATTAAACGTGCTTTTAGCCGGAATAACTATTAATAGGAAAACAATCTATATTATTTAAACTTTTAAACCAAATGATTCAATACAGTACTAAAGAAAACCATGATTAACGAGAGGATACCCCGAATGCTATTGGGAACACATCAACTTTTTCGTCGCGCCCTAAGTCAATTTGGCCGTCAGCACTGGAAACAGACGACCGCCAAAGTACTTAGCTTGTTAATTTGTGCCTCGATGCTATCGAGTGCTATTTTACCCGCGTTGGCGCAGCAACAAACGGCGTCTGCCTCCTCTCAAATTGCCTCCTCGGCAGGCAAAGAGTCTCTCAACATCACGATGAAAGACTTGGGTAACCCTGACGGCTACACACTAAAAACAGTGCGTACCGAACGACGTTACTTCTTTACCAAGCCAAAGGGCTGGAAAATTCTGCCAAGCTCTTCGGTGCACGTTGCCTTTCAACACTCACCGTCATTACTAGCAGAACGATCCGCGCTCAACATTTTGGTGAATGACCGTATTATCAAAACCATTCGTCTTGAAGACGCCAACATTCAGCCAACCGAAATGGATATTCCGATTCCGGCTGAAATCATGAAAGACAACAACAGTCTTACTTTCCAAGTGGATCAGCACTACACCTATGATTCTCAAGATCCCTAAAGTGAAGAATAGTGAACAACCATCTTAGATGAAACCCGTA